>CACXEO010000091.1 GCA_902766785.1 Oscillospiraceae bacterium
ACGGAACCGGTGGCAGATCCTTCGGGGCAAAAATTTAATTCATGGGACCAGTATTTGCCGTTGACCTTAAAAACCGCAGAGGGGGAGGAAGCAGAGATTGCGGTTAAGGCATTTTTGATATAAATGCGTTTTAAGTTAAATTAATTTTAGTGTATTTGCACTGAAATAATTTTTAAAATTGTTTAACTATCCAAAAAATTCCTTTTTTCTATATTTTTCCATATTTTTCTTGTAAAATAAACATATAAGAAAGTCACACATGGTAAATTCTACAGGAGGTTTAAAATGAGTATTAGAAAAATAAAAAGGCTAAGCGCAGTATTTTTAACGGTGTTAATGTTAACAATTGTTTCTGTTTTCATTGCAAATGCTGCATATACACAAGGAACGGTTACTGTGGGAAATGGTTGGTGGAAAGGTAAATATACAACAGCGGGAAGCAACAGTGTACCGTCATACGGTACGTTTACCACTACAAGCGTATCTACATCAGTATCTTTAGCAAGTACCAAGAATCAAATAACTAATAATTCAATTTGGGGTTATGTAAATATTTCTCAATACGGTTCCATTGTTTTAAGCAATCACTGTGCTTCTCAACACGTTTATTCGGGAAATAGAGTGGCTTCGGGATTTTGGAACGGCGTTCCAACCACGGTATATGGGCAATAAGTCATATGAATTTCATCTAACTATTAACTAATAATACCATGTGTGGCTTTTCTTTGTTCGTAAATATAAGGAGTGAAGGCAATGCCAAATAAGCTTTCGTTTAACTTCTATTTTAAATATAGCCAGAATACCGTAAAAAGAAACAAGCTAAAAAAAGGCATTATTTCTGTGCTGTGTGCAGCAGCGGTCGCTTTTTGCGGGATGAGCTTTGGTTTTCTCAATGATGTGTCCGGCTATTTTCAAGAAAATATGCAGAATGTGTTGGATCGTTTATTGGTTGTAACAAATCCTACAGATGATACTGCCCCGTCTTATGTAGGAGATTCTTGGAGTTGCTGCCCGATGACAGCAAAAGAAGAAGACGCATTGCGGAAGATCGAGGGCGTTGAGTTTTTTGAGCCGGTGGTGATTTTTCCAAAGTTTTCGACCTTTTCAATGGATTTTGCCATACCGATCAATCAGGACGATTTGGATCAGGAAAAAGCTGATAAGGCAATGATTTGTCATGTTTCCTTGAGCAATGCGAACGGATTGCAGATCGAAAAAAATCTAAGCACCGTTCTGCCGGAAGAACTGAAACCCGGAGATGTTTTTAGTCCGCTTTTTGACCTTCTTTCCTACCCGTCGGCAGAATATATGGATCAACGCTGTGCTTCTGTTGACGATTCTGTTGAAGTGGGAGGATATCTTTCAAGCGACTTGGCGTTAATGCTGGGAATCACACCCGATGACTTAAATAAACTAACTGTTGAAATGGATGTAATGGTTCCGGTTTGCCGTACGGATGGTTTTATGCTGGTTGGCTATGACAATGAAGTTGAATACGAACGCGTAAAGAGCTATGCTGATTTTTTCTCCCGTAAAACAATTCGCTTTGAGGTCAGAGGCATCAATTACCAAATCCAGCCATATGGACGTGATTATATCTATCTCCCGGCGGAATATATGCTCAAAGAGATCGATATAATGTCTGCAGAAAAAATGGACGAGGCAAAGGAATACGTTGATTTATCCAATTATCATTTCGCCGAGTCGCAGGGTGAGTCAAAAATTATAGACTGGGCGCCGAATACATACTATCTTACAGTAAAAAGCATTCAGGATATCGAACGGATAAAGGGTGAAATTGCGCAGATCAATCCTAACTTTGCCGTTATACATCAGTACCAGGACCTGGAGGCCGGAAAAGAGATCATTGATAACAACCACAATGTTATGATTTACATTTCTTTTGTCGTATTGGGTGTCGTGCTGCTTTTGGTCGCGCTTATTTATGTAAGTTTAATTGACAAGCGCAGCTTTGAATTCGCTGTTCTGCGGGCAAACGGACTGACTAAAAAGGAAGTGCGCAAGGTCATTTACAGCGAAATGCTCCTGCAGTTTATATGGATTTTTGTCTTGGGAATTATATTCGCAACTGCGATTTATTTAATTGCCGGAGTCTGGCTTGGGTATGCGTTCCAGTTCGATGCGATTACAATGTTGTGGTTGTTTACCATTTCTTTGGCTTCTATTGTTTTGCCAACA
>CACXEO010000092.1 GCA_902766785.1 Oscillospiraceae bacterium
ATTGGTGCGGGCGCAGTGCAAGGACATCCGCTTCCACGACCTGCGCCATACCTTCGCCACCACCGCGCTGGAGCACGGTATGGATGTGAAAACGCTCTCCGCTATCATCGGGCACATCTCGTCGGCAACCACCATCGACATATACAGCCACATCACCGGCGCTATGCAACAGCAGGCCGCTCAGAAGATCGAGCGCGGGATCGGCCACAGCGAGGCGTATGAGCCCCACGAGACGCTAGGGGACCAACTTCCCGCCGAGGACGGAAAACCGCCTGTAAGCCCGCCGTTCGCCCCGTACAGGGGCAAGGTGCGCAAACCCGGCACCGGCGGCATCTACGAGCTGAACGACCACCTCTTTGAGGGGCGCTATTCGCCCACCAACGCTCAGGGCAAACGCGAGGTGCATACGGTCTATGCCAAGACGAAAGAAGAGTGCGAAGTGCTGCTGGAAAAGATGATCGCGGAGGTGCGGGAGCGAATCAAGGAAGAGAAACAAACGATGAAAGGAACAAAGGGTAGGTCAGAAACTACGACGGAGTAAACAAAGAAAAGCGAGTTCAAAAACAATCAAAACCGGATTCTATTTAACGCTAGGATTGTTTATCTATCTGCTTTAGCTTTTCGAGATCTTGATAATACCGTTTTATTGTAATATCCATACATGATTCTCTGTTCTCAGGGGTACGAGTTAATAGATACTTCGAACTATAAAACAATGTAAAGTCATGAATCGTCGCGGCCAAATTAGAACAGCACTGACACCATTCTTCCAATTCTGAAGGCGGAAAGTCTAGGTCGCTTTCAGCAAAATAAAGTTTATCTATCTCGGGTATGACACTGTCAATGAAAGAAACCAGCGCTTCTTCGGTTATTTGTTCGCTATTAAACTCATTGTAAAGAGAAATGATCTTCTCTGCTATCGTAATCATTCGATGGAGGATGGTGTTTGTTGAGTTAATAATTTGCTCCTTAGTAGCGGTATGGTCGAGAATGAATGTTTTTAGAGACTCATAATATGAATGAATCGAGAAGTATACACCATCAATTATTTCGTTCCCCTTACTGATTTGATACCAATGATCTTTGTCTTGTGTTTCGTCAACCCAAGTAGTATGGCAAATGTAGTTTCCATTCGAAACATCGCTTTCATCAAGGGCGTAATAGCAGAAAACGATATTTGCTAATTTTCCAGACCAATGAGCTTCTTGAATAGGATTGTTGAATATATCCAAGCGTCTCACTTTGCTAACGATTTCCTGGTTAATAGCGGCTATTTCGTTAAAGAAAAACGGCTCCTTTAGGATAATTTTTACTGCATATCTTTTTGCGATTCCGTTGTGTGACGGTTCAACTGATGTTATACAATACCTTTCCGTTTCATCGACAAAAGATGAAATCCTGTATGGCGTATAATCCTGTACCTCAAAATAAAGCGTTCCACCGAGATTAGCTCGATAAATGGGGTTTTGTGCTTTGTCGGGGTGACTCTTGTTCCAAATATCAAGGAGCAAAAACAAAAGCTTATGAATGTCATGTAGGGATTTTTTCCCGCCTCGGATAATTAGTTTATCGGTTAATGCATGGCAGAGAAAGCTTGTGAATAAGCTGATGGGTTTATCTGGGTGACCATACGAGTATTGTTGAGCATTGCAAGCTGCAAAAACGGCGTAGCCATTCCCAACAAAATCTTCCACGGTTTGGTTAATATCAAAAACAGCAGTTCCATTAACTGAAAAACATCCAGCCATGCAGCAGTCAAGGAAAATGATTTTGCTTTTTGCTTTTGTGGTGCTGAGGTAGTCAATTATAGTCTGCGTACTGATACATTTGTCACTAAAAACGAGATAGTGTTGATCCTCGCTTGTGGTTCCATGACCAGAAAAGTATAGAATAAGAGTGTCATTGTCATCGCAATCTGAAGAAAGCTTGCAAAGCGTCTTTATAAACTGCGAAGCTGTTACTATTCCAGTTTCCCCAAGCAGAGAAATATCCAAGGGAGAAACGTTTAATCCTTCCACAAAAGAGGTAGAGATAGCATATATATCATTTTTGCAGAAAGGCAAGTCACTCGCACCTTGCAAGTAATAATAGCTCACACCAACAATTAATGCCTTAGTCTTTCCCATAATTGTAATCCCTTCAGTAGTTGTTTGTAGCCAAATTGAAAGCCGCAGAGAGGCGATCCCTGCGGCTTTTCTGCGGTAAAAACCGCCTTTTTGGTCGGAGTGTTCATAACGCAAGTGAATTTTATAATGAAATCCGGCGCGATACACATTCCGATGTCCGACCGTAACA
>CACXEO010000093.1 GCA_902766785.1 Oscillospiraceae bacterium
ACCCCTATTGTTGAAGCTGATGTTATTGCATATTTTATGAGCGGGAGCTATATTGGTATTCAGCAAACCCCAACAGGAGCAGAGAGCAGTGCAGGAACAAACTACTACCTGCTCAACACAAAGCTTGGCAGTTTGTATGGCCCATTTGACGAAGCGGCCTTTGCCGCGCAATGCAAAACCAGCGGAGTAAAACAAAGCGGCTGGATTTCTACCCGCCCCGCCCCTGAAGGCGCAAAATACGGATAATGAAAAACCGGAACATTCTTGTGTTCCGGTTTTTCATTATCCGTATTTTAAGAGGCCCGTTCTTTCCGAACCACCTTATAAAGCAGCGGGATAATAAACGCCCCGGCCGCGTTGCCGAGAGACATAACGAGGAGGCGCCCCAGCGTTTGAAACGACCATGCCCGCCCGATTGTAAAGTAAAACATATTGGCAACGCAATGCTCAAAGCCGCAAAGGATAAAGACCATTACTGGCAGGAAGACCGACAGCGCCTTTAATACTCCGCTTTCCATCCTGCTGAAATTATCCGCCGCAATGAACATCAAAAGTCCACAGAAAACCGCAAGGACAAAAACGCTGAGCAGACTGTCCTCCAGCTTTATCGCGCAGATTGCCGCCGCTTTTTCGGAGATAGAAGCAATCCGGGTACAAAGCAGGAAGCTGCCAACCACAAAAGTACCGGCAAGATTGCCGAGCCAGATGAAAACGAGTTCAACCAGATAAACAGGTTTTTTATTTACCGCGTAACCTACCTTTCCAGTAAACAGTGCAAAGCGGTAAGAAAAAATGACAAATAGCCCGATCCCAAAAAGGAATGCGCCAAGATACGGGTTGTCTACACTGAGGAACAGCGTCCCTCCAACGGCGATCATAATCCCGGCAAGGATTCCTTTCAGAAACAAATCAAAATACCGGCGCAAATTTCCACTCCTCATCGAACTGTAATGTCATAAATTTATTATAGCATATACTGTCGAAACAGCAAAGAAAAAAGAGAGCTATCCGCCCTCTTTTTCTCCTATTTCAAGCAGAACACCGGAAGAATCCCAACGGTACAATTTCAGGTCAACCGCCCCGTTTTTCACAGCGACGCCTTCCCCCTCCAGCAGGCGCTGCTGGGCATCAGTTCCGCCAAAGGCAAAGGCGGGCGCCAGTCCGCCGAAACGGTTAACCACCCTGTGGCAAGGAATCACACCGGGACGTGGGTTAACATGAAGGGCATACCCCACTACCCGGGAAGCCCTGGGGTTTCCCGCGAGCAGAGCAATCTGCCCATAGGTTGCCACCCGCCCTTTGGGGATCATACATACCGCTTGATAAACACAGTCAAAAAATGTCATCTTTCCCCTCCTGTTGTTTGAACGCCTTTAACAAATTCTCTTTTGCCTTTTCAATATGATCCACCATCAGCCGGGCGGCTTCCTCTCCGTCCCGGTGGGAAAGCGCCTCCGCAATGGCGCGGTGTTCCCCGACTGACGCCTGTGCCCGTCCCGAAGCCTTAAACGAAACCGAACGGGCATGGCGGATATAGTGGTGAAACCCTGTTAACATATGGTTGAGCGGCTTGCTGCGGCTGAAGCAGTAAATTGCCTCATGGAACGCGCCGTCCATTTCGCAGAGCCGTTCGGTATCTCCTTTTTGAGCGTAGAACTCCTGAAGTTCTACAATATCCCACAGGGCCTTTGCATCCTCCGCGGTCATCGACCCGGCTGCCCAGCGGACAGCCAGATCCTCCATCCGCATCCGGATGACGTAGATATCTTCAATATCCTTTTCGGTAACTCCAACCACGACAGCGCCTTTGTTTGGGATGATTTTAACAAGCCCCTCCAGCTCCAGCTGGCGAAGCGCCTCCCGCACCGGAGTGCGGCTGACACCGAGTTCAGAAGAAAGTTTAAGCTCCGCCAGGCTTTCACCGCTGCCAAATTCTCCGGACAGAATTGCCCGCTCAATTTCCTCAAACACCCTGACTTGAAGAGGAGCTGTTCCATTTTCCTCTAACGTTTTTAATTTTCCCATCCCAAACCACCTCAGTCCTCGCGCCGGAACCGGCGGTAACGGGCATGCAATGCGGGAGCATACTGTTTTACCAAAGACACCAGTTCTTCATCGCTGATGACAGTCTGGCGGTCTTCTTTATATTCCTCATCCACCCATACCTTAATTTTTGCCACCAGTTCAGAACGCTTATCTACCTTCGCCTCATCCGGCAGGCGGTAATACTGGTTGATCCAGAACGCAATCCCAGCAAGGCCGGAGACATTGTTCACCGCCACAATAGCAGGGCGGTTCAGAATTTTCCCGGTGTCAAAAATGTTGTAGATTTCCTCATCCTTTAATAAGCCGTCGGCATGGATGCCCGCCCGGGTGACATTAAAGTTCTGCCCAACAAACGGAGTCATAGGCGGGATATCGTAGCCGATTTCATTCTGGTAGTAATCCGCAAGGTCAGTGATGGCAGTGGTATCCATCCCGTCCGTGGTACCCTTGAGGGAAGCATACTGGATAACCATCGCCTCAAGCGGGACGTTTCCGGTCCGTTCCCCGATGCCGAAGAGCGAACAGTTTACGGCGCTCGAACCGAAAATCCAGGCGGTCGCCGCGTTGGCAACCCCCATGTAAAAGTCGTTGTGCCCGTGCCATTCCAGCATTTCGGGCGGGACTTCGGAGTAGTGCTGCAGGCCATAAATAATCCCCGGAACGCTCCGCGGCAGGGAAACGCCGGTGTAGGGCACGCCGTACCCCATTGTATCACAGGCACGGATTTTAATTGGAACACCGGCCTCCTGCGACATCTCCATCAGGGCATTGGTAAAGGGCACGACAAAACCATAAAAATCTGCGCGGGTTATATCCTCAAAATGGCAGCGCGGACGAAGGCCGGATTCGATCGCATCCGCAACCACCGAAAGATAATGCTCCATCGCCTGTTTGCGGGTCATTTTAAGCTTATTGAAAATATGATAGTCGGAACAACTGACCAGAATGCCCGTTTCCCGGATGCCGATGTCTTTGACCAGTTTAAAATCCTCTTTGCTGGCCCGGATCCAGGTCGTGATCTCTGGAAACCGGTGCCCCAAATCCATACAGCGTTCAAGGGCTGTACGGTCCTTTTCGCTGTAGACAAAAAATTCTGTTTGGCGGATAATCCCCTTCGGGCCGCCCAGACGGTGCATCATTTTATAAATATCAACCATCTGCTCCACAGTATAGGGCGCGCGGGACTGCTGCCCGTCGCGGAAGGTTGTATCGGTAATCCAGATGTCCTCCTGCATATTCATGGGAACGCGCCGGTTATTAAAAGGGGTTTTGGGAATTTCATGATACGGGTACATATCCCGAAACAGACGGGGCTCCGGCACATCTTGTAGGGTATAGCGATAGGTTTTTTCTTCAAGCAGGTTGGATTTTGGGTTGATTTCAATCATATCTGCCACCTCGTCTTCATTTTGTATAATTGTATACAATCGTACAATGTAACGAAATTATAACACTTTAAAGTGGTGACGTCAAGGGGTCAGCTATTTGTATTTTTTTATAATTTCTGTCTCTAACCTTCTTCCAAACTTTCGGGAGCAACCTGCCACTGCAAAAAGAGCTTGGTTTAATTTCTTTATTCTCCTATCGAATACGAAGATTTTAAAACAACAGCCCGGTGCGTTTGCACCGGGCTGTTGTTTTAAAGGCCTTCCCTGAAAGTTTTTTGGAACCCAAGTCGTTCAGACGCGGTTCTTCAAGCTTGGCCACAGGCCAGAACTTTCTCATAAATCCCCCGCAGCTCTTTACCGATACTCCGCAGGTCCTTTTCCTTTGCAAGCTCATACCCCGCGCCGGACAGGTCAGGCAGGGTTTCCTCTAAAATCCCGCGGATTTTTTCCTCGAACCCGTCGATAGAGGACGCCTTATAAACTGTTTCGCCGTCGGTAAACCAGCCAGCATAGATAGGGATGTCGCGGATGAGTACTTTCTGCTTTGCAGCAAGCGCTTCCAGCAGGACAATCCCCTCTGTTTCCTCATAGGTTGGGAACACAAAAAGGTCGGCGCCGTAATAAGCAGTCCGCAAAACTTCCGGCTCGACATAGCCGGGGAATTTCAAGTTCGGAAGCTCCGTCTTCAGCGCATCCCTGATTTTCTGGGGAATGAGTTTCGGGTCAGTATAGCCAAACCAGACAAACTTGTATTCGGGCATCCTGCGGGCAAGCTCCACAAAGTCGAGAATCCCTTTCCGCTCGATATACAGGCCGACCGCCATAACCACCTTGTCCTCTTTAGAATAGCCGAACTGTTTGCGGAAAACGGAGCCGTCCTCCCCCTCCGGGCGTTCATAAAAGGCGAGGTCAATGCCGTTTGAAACCGCCGTAATCGGCTTTTTAATGCCGTAGCCTTCCAGCAGCTTTTTAGAATAAGGGGTAGGGGTGACAATATGGTCGCCGAGCTGGTAAGAACTGACCAGCCATTTTTTAAAAAGAGGGGCGATCTGGTTCGAGAGGATGAAAGAATTGCGAAAATCTTCTTCAGTTGAATGGGCGTGATAAACCACCTTTTTCCCAAGTTTGTGCGCCTTTTTGGCAAGCCGGCGGGATTTGGGCCCATAGGAGTTGATGTGGACAATGTCGTAACTCTCCCGCGGGTCAAGGGTATACTCCACCCCGGCAGATTCAAGCGCCCGCATCTGGTGCTTGATCGCCCGGCCTAAGCCCGATTTGCTAACGTATTTCATTCCTTCGGTGTATAATAAAACCTTCACGTTCATCATCCTTTAATGTAGTACTATTATTATAACGGGAACCGGAGGGAAAAGCAAGAAGACCAAACAATAGGCCATTCGGGGTAAAATCGGCGGTTAAAATACGAAAAGGTTGAAATTTTCCCGTAATAGGTGTATAATACAAACCAAACGTGGGAAAATCGTCACTTTTTTGGTTTATTTTCTCCTCTTCGTTTGTTTATTTTTCCAAGAACTATTTGAATTTCATCTTCGCCTGTGGTACAATGAAGCTGTTCTTTCCCCGCAGCGGGAACTGTACAGCTTTAAATTAAAGAAACAGATCAGAAAGGACCATGACCATGATTCAGAATCCAGTTTTAACAGGCTTCCACGCAGACCCTTCCATGATTTGCGTAGACGGCACATTCTATGTTGCCAATTCTACCTTTGAGTACTTCCCCGGCGTGCGGATCAGCGCCTCTAAAGACCTTGCCAACTGGGAGTGCGTAGCAACCCCGCTTGACCGGAGCGATTACCTCAATATGCGCGGTAACATTGAGTCCGGCGGAATTTGGGCGCCCTGCCTTACATATCATAATGACATGTTCTATCTGGTGTTTACAGATGTAAAGGCCTGGAAGTATCTCCCGTTTAAAGATACCCACAACTACATCACCACTGCGCGGGATATCAAAGGCCCCTGGAGCGAACCTGTCTACATCAACAGCTCTGGTTTCGACCCCTCCCTCTTCCACGACGACGACGGGCGGAAGTATTTTGTCAACATGGAATGGGATTTCCGCAAACCCAATCCGGACACCTTCTCCGGCATCCTGGTCACTGAACTTGACCCCGTCACCCTGAAACCGATTTCCGAGCCGGTTAAGGTTTTCAAAGGCTCCGAGCACAAATGGGTGGAAGGACCCCATATCTATAAAAAAGACGGCTGGTACTACATGATTGTCGCAGAGGGCGGCACTTTCTATACTCACGCGGCAACCGTTGCCCGTTCCAAGAACGTCTACGGCCCGTACGAAATGCATCCGAACACGTTCTTAGTCACCACCAAGGACGCGCCGGACTCCCCAATCCAGAAATGCGGCCATGCAAGCTGGTGCCAGGGGCCGGACGGCAGATGGTTTACCGCGTTCCTTTCCTCTCGTCCGTACTATAATAAACGCTGCGTCCTTGGCCGTGAGACATCTATTAACGAAATGGTCTGGGGTGAGGACGGCTGGCCGTACCTGAAAAACGGCACTGTCGTTCCCGACTTTGAGTTTGAGGGCTACGGCGAGAAGCACGAGAAAAAATTCTACGACTACACCTTTGGCACCGACGAATTTTACCGTGAGTTCAATTCCCTCCGAGGCCCGGCGAAACATCAGGTCGGCCCGGACAACGTCCTGCGGATTTACGGCGGGGAATCCCTCTATTCCAACCAGCGTCAGAACATGTTTGTACGCCGTCAGATGCATATGGATTTCCAGGCGACAACCTCCCTTGTCAACCCAAACAAGCACTTTAAGAAATTCGGCGGACTGCTCTACCGGTATGACGAACTCAGCCAGTACCTCTTAAAGGTCGCTTACGACGAGGAAAAGGACTGCCAGACCATTGCAATCATGGCGTTTAAACAGCGTGATTACGAGTATCCGCTCGATGGTAAAGAAATCGAAATTCCAAAGGATGTCAAGAAAGTATGGTTGCGCGTCACCGCACATAAAGAGACGGCGCGTTTCTCCTACTCTTTCGACGGCAAGGATTTTATCGAGATTGACTATGACATTGACACAACCGTACTGTCCGATGATTTCAACACCGGATTTACCGGTGCGTTCATTGGGATGTATGCAAGCGATCTCGAATACAACGAGAGCTCTTTCATCGACTTCCACAGCTTCACCTATGAAGTTTTGGGCTGATTCCCTTAGCAACTGAGTAAACTGAAACTATAAAGGGTTTAGATTTATGATTCAAAATCCGGTTTTGACGGGCTTCCACGCGGATCCATCCATGATCTGCGTGGAAGATACCTTCTATGTGGCGAATTCTACCTTTGAATACTTTCCCGGCGTGCGGATCAGCGCCTCCAAAGACCTTGCCAACTGGGAATGTGTCTCTGCGCCGCTTAGCCGCACGCATTATCTCAATATGCGGGGAAACCCGGAATCGGGCGGTATTTTCGCCCCTGCTCTGAGTCATCATAACGGGCTGTTTTATCTGGTTTTCACCGACGTAAAGTATTGGAAAGGCGCTCCGTTTAAAGATACCCACAACTACATCACCACTGCGCGGGATATCAAAGGCCCTTGGAGCGAACCAGTCTACATCAACAGCTCCGGTTTCGACCCCTCCCTCTTCCACGATGATGACGGGCGGAAATACTTCATCAATATGGAATGGGATTTCCGTAAAAAGCGTCCAGCAAATTTCTCTGGTATCCTGGTAACGGAACTCGATCCGGTCACCTTGAAACCGGTTTCAAAGCCGGTCAAGGTCTTTAAAGGCTCCGGCCACGGCCTAATCGAAGGGCCGCACCTTTACAAAAAAGACGGATGGTATTATTTGCTGGCTGCCGAGGGCGGAACATCTTATGACCATGCTGCAACCGTTGCGCGTTCCAAGAGTATTTACGGCCCGTATGAACTCCATCCCAATACCTTTTTGCTCACCTCTAAGGACGCGCCGGACTCCCCAATCCAGAAATGCGGCCACGCAAGCTGGTGCCAGGGGCCGGACGGCAGATGGTTTGTCTCCTTTCTCTCTTCGCGGCCTTACTCAAACCGTCGGTGTGTGCTGGGGCGCGAAACATCCATCAATGAAATGGTCTGGGGTGAGGATGGCTGGCCATACCTGAAAAACGGCACTGTCGTTCCCGACTTTGAGTTTGAGGGTTACGGCGAAACAATACCCAAAAGATATTTCGATTACACTTTCGGGACGGGTGAATTTTACCGTGAGTTCCAGTCACTTCGTGTCCCCTGCCGCCATCAGGTCGGCCCGGACAACGTCCTGCGGATTTACGGCGGGGAATCCCTCTATTCCAACCAGCGTCAGAACATGTTCGTGCGCCGCCAGACTGAAATGGATTTCCGTGCAACAACCTCCCTTGTCAACCCGAATAAACATTTTAAGAAATTCGGCGGGCTGCTCTACCGGTATGACGAACTCAGCCAGTATCTTTTAAAGGTTGCTTACGATGAGGAAAAGGATTGCCAGACCATTGCAATTATGGCGTTTAAACAGCGTGATTACGAGTATCCGCTCGATGGTAAAGAGATTGAAATTCCAAAGGGGATTCAAAAAGTCTGGCTCCGCGTAACCGCCCATAAAGAAACCGCACGTTTCTCTTATTCCTTTGATGGAGAAAATTTTAATGAAATCGATTATGATATCGATGCCACTGTTTTATCCGATGAATATAACACCGGGTTTACCGGTGCATTCATTGGGATGTATGCAAGCGATTTCGAATACAACGAGAGCTCTTTCATTGATTTCCATAGTTTCACCTATGAGGCTTTGGATGAATAAGTCTATTTTATCATGTTGAAAGGCAGGTGTTAAAAATGACAACTTTGATGATTGCTGATGATGAACATTTAATTCGCCAGGGGCTTAGCTCGCTCAACTGGGAGTCGGTTGACGTCAAGGTGGTCGGCACCGCTTCCAATGGCATAGAATGTTGGGATATGGTACAGGAACTGAAACCCGACGTTCTGCTGACCGACATTCACATGCAGGGTTATAAGGGGACTGACATTGCCCGCATGGTAAAAGAGCATCACCTTTTGACAAAAATTATTTTTCTCACCGGTTATAAAGAGTTTGAATACGCAAGAGAAGCTGTGGAACTTGGCATTGTTTCCTTTGTTCTCAAGCCATCTGACCCAAGTGAAATTTTTGAGGCCGTCAACAAGGCCAAAATTCAAATTGAGCAACAGAACCTCCTCATGAATGAGCAAAACACCCTGATGCGCCAGGTTAAAGAAAACCAGATGGCCCTTTTTGACAAACTTCTTCCGGATGAGGAAATGTTGACCAATGAAACTGTCAAACAGCTGCTTATTTATTTAAAAAGCCATTTCGCAGAGGAAATCACCTTGGGGTCAGCCAGTGAAATTGTCCATCTCTGTCCCGTATACTTAAGCCGGCTAGTCAAAAAAGAGACCGGGAATACCTTCCTTGAAATTCTAACGCGGGTCAGAATGGAACAGGCCTGTAATATGCTGCGCGATCCCAACAATAAGGTTTACGAAATTGCGCTGGCCGTCGGGATTAAAGACTCTAAGTATTTCAGCCAGATTTTTAAGCGCTACTATGGCATGACCCCAATAGAGTTTCGCCAGAACCTGCTCAACAATACCAATCCGTTAGAAGTTGGTGTATCGTAAAATGAAGGTGCGTTCCCCCTTAAAATGTATCAAACAGTCATTTTTAAACCTGCAGATCCGTAAAAAGCTGATGCTTTGTTTTGCGTTGCTGATTGCGCTGCCCGTTATATTAATGGCTGTTTTTTACTTAAGTAATTCCAAATATATCCTTGAAAAAAAATCATCCGAGTATACGTCAGATATCTTAACGGAGCTTCAAAAAAATATTGAAAATACCGCTTCTGAATTGGATACGATTTTTACTCAAGTGCATAATAACGCCGAAATTCAGACGCTTTTGACTGAAATTTCCCTAACCGTTCCCAGCGGTGGGGCGGTTCCCGCCAACGCGAAAGAAGAAATGGATGGAATTCTACGTGATATTTCATACAGCCATCCGGACATCGAGTCAATCTACCTGCTTTCCTACTACGATCACACCTTTTTTTCAGCAGTACCAAAAATAACTTCCGGTATTTCCGGTGAAGATTTAGAAGCAATTAAGCAAAATGGCGGAGACACTACATGGCTTAAATGCAATGACAATATCATCACTTACGGAAGGCTGATGGTCTCCCTTCAGAATGTTGAGCCTCTCGGCTACCTGATTATCAATCTCTCTGAAGATGAGCTCTTCGATATTTACAGCAATATTTCACTATATAAAGACGGGAGTATTTTTATTACAGACCGCGGTGGTTCTATTCTTTCCCACGGTGACAAATCACTATTGGGAAAACGTGTGAGCCAGGATTATATGAACCTGATCCTCACATCGAGCGATACCTCTTTTTCACTAAAAAACATAGACGGCCAGCAATACTATATTGCCTGTCAGGCAATTAACAACAAAGAATGGTACCTTTTCTACCAGGTAAGCGCTGTCGACTTTGAACATGACTTTATTACATTGACTCAGGCATTTTTTGTAATCACTCTCCTTATCCTGACGCTAACGCTACTGGTCTCAGTTGTTCTGGCTAAATCGATATCCGACCCCATTACAAATCTATCCAGAACCATGCAGCAGGTGCGAAACGGAAATTTTGATATCCGCAGCGACTATCAGTCTAAAGATGAAGTTGGCATTCTCAGCGACAATTTCAATGCTATGATTGAGAATACAAATGAGTTGATACAAACAATCTATCAAAAAGAGTTGCTCAAACAGGAGGCAGAACTGCGTTTTTTAAAATTCCAGATTAATCCCCACTTCCTTTACAATACCCTTGAAACGATTAACTGGATTTCTAGAATTCATGGGGTACCAGAGGCTGGAGAAATTGCCAAAGCATTGGGGGATTTGATGCGGGAGGGGCTCAGGGATGACGATTTTGTCCCGATCAAAGATGAAATTAAAAACATTGAGAATTACCTTTTAATCCAGCAATATAGGTACGGTGAAAAAATTAAAATTACCATTAATATAAATCCTGAAATCTCTGAAATAAAAACCCCAAAATTTGTGCTGCAGCCAATTATTGAAAACGCCTTGGTCCATGGGTTAGATTCTAAGATTGACGGCGGCAATATAAGAATATTTGGTGGCTGCGATGGCAAAGATATCCTTTTGACTGTTGAGGACGACGGGGTTGGGATGCCGGAGGAAGTCCGCAGGAAGCTTCTCAATGAAAATCTGCGTAAATCAGATGACGGCAAGCACACTCACATTGGTATTTTAAATGTGCATAAACGGCTTCGTTTGTATTTTGGTCCAAGTTACGGTCTAAGTATCCACAGTGAAGTTGGCGTAGGAACAGTTGTAACGATTCGTATCCCCAATACCGGGCAGGAGCAGGAGTAATCCGGTTAATTAGAAGATATCTGTACACATAAAAAGGAACGCCCTAGGGGGCGTTCCTTTTTATAACCGTCAATCAACAAGGTAGTACTATTTACCCGGTCTTAAAGCAAGAATTATTGTTTTTTCCCGGTAAAACCCTTATTAAATTCAAGGGAGGAACCTACCTGTTAATTTCCACACGATCCTGAATTGCCTATATTGAGGAGAAGGAAAATACCCAGTTTCTTGTAGAAGATAGCAGAAGATCCAATATTTCCCCTTGTGCCTTTCCAGCATGGATTTTCTAATTGGCCAGTTTGTCGGTTCACGTTACAGACCTATAGCTGTCTAATTTTCAACAAACAGAATCCTACTATTTCAGCACTTAAAAACAGCATATGAATCTTCCCATTTGATCGCGTCTAACATCTTAACAGTAAAATATAATCACCGAAAAAATTAATGTCCCCCGCTGTCAATAAAGGCAGGGGGGACATTTTGCTTTTTTATACTTTACAAATTAACCCTTAACCGCGCCAGCAGTCAAACCGCCGACAATCTTATTACTCAAGCAGCAATAAACGATAATTGTCGGGATAACCGCAATAACAATAGCTGCAAACATCGGTCCATAGTTGGTCATATTCGGTCCAACGAAAGTGGTCAGACCAACAGGAAGTGTTCTTACAGAGTCAGAGTTCGTAAAGATTTTTGCAACGAGAAGCTCGTTCCAAGTACCATTGAAGGTAAACAAGCCGATGGTGAAGATACCGCCGGTAGAAATTGGAATAATAATCTTCCAGAATGCACCCCATAGAGAACATCCGTCGATAACAGCAGCTTCTTCCATTTCCCTCGGCAGGCTTCCAAAGAAACCACGCATAATATATATGCTTTGGCCAAAAGAGAAGACAATATATGGAATAATCAAGCTCAAGTAGTTATCAATCAAGCCAAGGTTAGAGAACCAAACAAAGAGCGGGATCAGCGAAGCATGAATCGGAACCATCATACCGGAAAGGAACATGGCCATCGTAGCGCCGGACAGTTTCCATTTCATTCTCGCAATTGCATAAGCAGCCATACAGTTGACTAACAAGGAAACAAGAAGAGTTGTACCAACAACAATAACCGAGTTTAAAAAGTACTGGCCAATATGTCCCGCAACCCAAGCCTTCTCAAAGTTTATCCACTGTAATTCAGCAGGGAAACCAAATGCAGAGAGGAAGATTTCGTTGTTTGTTTTAAAAGCAGCAATAATTAACCAGATAAGCGGATACAGATAAATGACCGCAAAAATGGTTAAAACAATATAAATAATAAGTTTAGATACTTTAAACTTAGATTTATTCTTCTCATAACTTGCCATTCTCTTGTACCCTCCTTACATTTCGTAATTTTCAACTTTAACTAACTTGTTCAGTACAAAAGTAAAGAGCAAGCACAAAACAACAAGAATAATTGCTAAAGCACTTCCGTATCCATACTCCCACTGAGTGAAAGAACGGGTATAAAGGTGCGAAGCTAAAACCTCAGTCGCATGAGCCGGGCCGCCATTAGTCATAGTATAAATCAAGTCGAAGAATTTAAGAGAACCGATACAGCTCAGAACCGTACTGATTTTAACCATAGGCGTGATGAGCGGCAGAGTAATGTAACGGATACATTTAATACGGGAAGCACCGTCTATGTAAGCCGCCTCGTATAACGACTCCGGAATACCCTGAATTGCCGCCATGTAAAGCATCATGGTAGAACCCATGTACTGCCATGCCGCAACAATACCAATGCACCAGAGCGGCAACGGAAGGAAGCCGCTTATTTCAGACAGCCACTTCGGTCCCTCAACACCAATTGCAAGCAATAACTGGTTAAGGACGCCGATCTTCGGGTGAAAAATAAAGCTCCACAGAAGACCAACTGCAGCACTGGAAAGTACAACCGGCAGATAATAAATGTTTTTAAACAAGTTCTTGAACTTGATATTATTTGTCAAAATAATTGCAGTCAAAAGACCTAAAAACTGCTGAGAAATCAGCGAGAAAATTACAAAGAAAATAGAGTTTTTAAATGAAACCCAGAACGTAACGTCCTGTGTAAACATAAACGTAAAGTTGTCAAACCCAATAAATTTAGGATCGGACATACCGTCCCATTGAAACAAGGCAAGCGCGACACCATAAATCATCGGCCCCAAAATAATACAAACAAAGAGGAGTACTGCAGGGCCGACAAAGAGCAGTATCATCTTTTTGTCACGAAGCAACCTCTCCATACTAAACCTCCACTCCACACAACACCACTATTTACACCGTTTTAATATACGATATAATTAGGGAGGATCGTCACTCAAAGAAAGGGATTAGGACAGGAATCCTAATCCCTTTCACAGTGACTATTGTTAAAACGTATTAGTAGATTAATTATTCCGCAGCTTTTTCAGAACCGCCTTTTGCTTTCATGCTCTCGTTGTAAGCCTGGAGATCCTGGAAAGCAGCTTCAACAGTTTTAGCACCGGTGAAGAAAGCAGACAAGCAGTTGTTCCACTCTTTACCAAAGGTGTTGCCAAGGCACTCGTCGATGTACGGATATACACCAGTAGAAGAACCGGAAATTTCAGTTACAGCCTGAACCTCAGTTGCACACTTGGAAGCATCATACTCAACGTTAGTGGTCGGGAACTTACCAGCTTCTTCAACAGTCCAACGCTGGAAGGTCTCACCGCTCAGATATTTGATCCAGAGAAGAGCTCTGTCAACATCTTTGCAGTTTTTAGAAATGGTTACGTTATCGGTTTTACCCATCCACTTAGAAGAATCGCCTTTACCGCCAGTTACTTCAGGGAACGGGAAAACAGAAACTTTACCTTTAATGGTGGAGTCGTCGCCGTTGTAGTTACCAATCGCCCAAGAGCCCTGGCACTGCATAGCACACAATCCCTGTTTGAAAGTAGCGTAGTTCTGATCTACAGAGTCGCCAATGTAGGTATCCTGAACATAACCTTTTTTAACCAGATCCATGGTCATTTCGCCAGCTTTAAGGAAAGCGTCCTGCATGAAGGTGGAATCTTTTTCAAGGTTTCTGATCGGAGCAAAAATTTCTTCGCCGCCAATTCTCTGTACGAGCTGGCCAGTGAAGAGAGAGATTGCCCAACCGGAGTTCGCTTCACCCGGCAGACAGAGCGGAGTAATACCCGCGTCTTTCAGCTTCTGACAAGCAGCAAGGAAATTATCCCAAGTTTTAATGTCAGCAGCTTTTACGCCAGCCTGATCAAACAGCTCGGTGTTGTAGAAAACAGCAGAAACTGCGAACTGAATCGGAATAGCGTACTGTTTGCCGTCAAAGGTTACCTGATCAGCCATGCCCTCGAGGAAGGTGTCAGCCCACTCTTTGTCGGCGTCGAGGAACGGCTTCATATCCTTAATGAAGCCCTGCTCGCCCATTTCTTTGGTCTTAGCACCCGGCTGCTGATGCAGGGTATCCGGCATCTGGTTCGCAACACCCATAGCAGTGATCTTGGTGCCGTAGTCGTTCGAGTTAATGTGCAGCCATTCCATGGTGAGATTGTTCTCTTTACCGATAGTGTCGTTGAAGTCTTTCCGACCTTTGCCATACAGCTGAGTCATCAAGTCTACAGAGGACTCCGGGTTGTCCCAGTAAGCATGGACAAGAGTGATCGGCTCTTTGCCGCCTTCGCCGCCTTCGCTGCCGCCTTCGCCGCCGTTACATGCTGTAAATACAGACAGCATCAACGCCGCAGAAGCAACAAGTGCAAGCAATCTTTTGGTTTTCACAAAAATTACCTCCTTGTTTAAAATGTGTTTGAGGATTTATCACAAGATTAATTATATATGGAGGTTCAAGTTATGTAAATTAGATAAAATCAACCTTATGGTTTAAATTTATAACATTTTGGACATAAAATAATCACCAAATCATCTAAAACGGACCCGGAAAATTTACACTCTCCGTTGATTTTAACAACCAAATCCTCGATTAACCGCCTATTTATGGAGGTTTTGGCTAGATAAAACCTCTGGGTTAAAAATTTTGAGGTTAATATTTTAAACATATTGGAACAAAAAAGAGGGACTCTAGTGTTAATAGACGATTCCTCTTTCTAATTTTTGTGCAACAAGCACAAATACCCCGTAAATGCCGAAACTTTCCGGTATTTTACCCCTCTGTTATTATGTGATTATGGAAAGAAAACAATAAGTTTTTTACAATAGCATGGCAAAATTCACCCCAAAAAAGTTTAATATTTAATCCGTGTTTCAAATGGAATAAGCCTTTTACAACATACACCGGACAAAATACGGCTGATTCTGTCAAAATTCAAGCTGTATCCTATCTTTTTTTGAAAAATATGTTATAATAACCTCACGGCGCAACCGGAAGCGGAGCTTCCGGCGCCTGAGAGAACATTGCGCCTTTTTGGTGGCGGCATCCTGCCGCTTTTC
>CACXEO010000094.1 GCA_902766785.1 Oscillospiraceae bacterium
CCATTAAAGCCAGTGCCATCCCAGCCAGCGTCTGTACGCCATACAGCGCCGCCGTCGTACAATACGAAATGGCCGTCGCTAGCCTTTCCATTTTTCGTCACCGCACCGCCTGGAGACTCGACAAACTCCGCAAAATTCTTCCGGGCATCATAATAGTAGTAACCTGCTTCGTCAATCTGAAATAGACCAGTGACATTCTCTTTACTGCGTTTGACATTCTCCCCCAAATCTATATTGGGGTTAAACAGATAGGCCAGTGAGGAGTCAATACGGGAATAATCCCATGTATTTGTAGCAGAATCGTATGTCCCACCTGCATTTTGCAGCACCAAGCTCGATAAAGCCGGAGCAGCGTTAATATCGCCTGGGGCATATGCGTTTTCCGCTCTGTTCAAATTATACGGCAGCTTTCCGGAGTCGTAACCTGCAATATTATCTAATGGCGACCTTGCCTTGGCAAGATTCATGGAAGGATAGCCGTTTTTCAGGGTTGCTTCCACAATTCCCTTCATGTTGGTGTTGTCCCGCGCCCATTGTCTTCCTGCGCCTGCACCTATATTCCAATAACCAGCGCCAGACACCGGATTACAAAAAATAAGCAAACGATTTTCATTGATACCCAGGTTCCACTGGCTAGGTTCTACGCCGTTTGTACCTGCGGCGTTAACAATATCATTTTGTATTACGCCGTCATAGGTTGCAACATAATCAAATAGGTTTAACGTCGTACCGGCCGGCGTGATACCCTGAACAGTATGTGCCGCTAAGGCCTGATCAAGCTCCGCTGCGCTTAAAACCGTACGATTGCCAGGATAGGTGGCCAATGGCATAATTCCGTAATTTTCATTGTCCTCTTCCTGATTGTCCGTATCCGGCAACATGTTTCCAGCCAGCAACACATTTTTAGAAGAATTTAAATCCGAATCAGGATTTTGCAGATTCGTATCTGCTGTGGGCAAATTTACATCTAATACCGGCTTGCCGGAAGATCCGTCGCTGTGTAGGGTAGACCCCTTCTGGTCTCCATTTTTTTCCATTTCATCTTCTACAATATCCGGCACGTCATCTGTAGCTGATGCAACGGCAAATGGCCCTCCAACAGTCATGCCCAACAGCACGGCGCAGAGCACCGAACAAATAACTCTGTGCCATATTCTCAATCCTCGTTTTCGATCGTGGGAATACGCCAATAATTTATTCCTACCAATTTTTACAAAAGAGTGCATTTATATACCCCTTTTCTTAGTAACGATCTTCTTGATCGATACCTTTTGCACTAAATTATGTCAGAAAATAAAATATGACTCTTTGGAATTCTTTGTATGTCTCATCTTCATTTTACTGATTTTCCGCCCAATCCGAAATATCAGCATATCATTTTCCATTTAGTGTTATATCATATACAAGCGAAAAAATTAACCTCTATACACGTACAAATTATAACTATTCTTTCCTAATCTCAGCAACTGTTTGAAGAAGGATTTATCTGGTATAACCAATATTGTTAGAAGAGTTAAATTTTACTTGAAAAATAAAATTCATCTTTCCATTTAATCAGAAATAAGTTGCCAAAGGTTATGGAAACCGGCCTTAAAAAACAATGTATAAATCAATGTGACTATCGGGTTCAAACCTTTGAGATAAACGCAAAGACAACGACCCAGAACGCAGGCTGTCTTCGTATCAAAGTTGGCTTCTTACGTGGCGTGAGTATCTCCAACTTTTCTTAAAAGAAGACTATCATGTCAATGGTAACCGTCAATAAACAAGTTTACTATCTTTTATAAAGAGTCCCTTAGCTGCTCCAAGCCACTTTATAGTCTCTTTATTTTTTATCCATTGATGGCGCTAAAAGCGACGTTAACAATTGCCCTATAATCTGCTTGGCTAACGTTTTACCTTCAGTTGAACTCTGAAAAGAATAGGAGCTATATCCAGACTTAATTAGTTCAATATTTCAGTGTTCATTCGTGTAATTTTTCTTTTGTTTTTTTGGTTATCTTGATTCCACGGTAACTAAGTATTTTAGGAGACCCTATCGCATGGATTTTTCTTTATTGCTGTTTCAGTAAATAAATAGTCGGCATTGTACTCAAAAAGCAGTGTGCAGGTCTTTCTAAATTCCGGATATGTAAAATCCGTTTTTCCCGTCAATTTATTCTGTGCAGTTTTTTCTCCAATTCCCAAAATTTCTGCATACCGTTTTATCGTTATTCCTTTTTGCTGTAGCGCCATTCGCAAGTTATCAAACATATCTTCATCTCCATTCTACCCTTATGGGTAATTTACACTTTCAATATATACTTTTAGTCGTAACATGTCAAGTATTATTTTACGCTTAGAAGTAATTCCTTTCTTGCATTTTACCTTCTTTCGTGATAAAATTACAAGAAGGGAGGTGCTGTCACAATGGATTTCCTGGATAAATTAAACGATTTAATGGAAAAAAACCATCTAAATAAAAGTACTTTGTCTAAGGCGTGCCATATACCATATACCACCATTGACGGTTGGTATAAAAAAGGATACGAAGGTTTGAAGCTAACCACCTTGCGAAAGTTAGCAAATTTTTTTGGAACATCGCTGGACTACTGGGCATCCGAAAATAATGAGCTAACCACTGAAAAAGCTGAAATTCTTAAAAAAATTCAGAAGATGTCCAACAGTGATGTCCGGGCGGTATTGGCTTTTGTAAATACCTTAGACAGTATCAATAAAGAAAAAGGAGAATAAAATCATTTCCAACTATTTGAAAAGAAATAGCTTCAGAATCATCCACCATACACTTGTAAAAAAGAGGTTTTGAGCATTGTCCCTTCCAACGATTAACGGAAGCAACACTTCCGTGTTTTTTCAGGTACAAATTTCTTCAAAATAACCTTTTTAACGACAACTAGATAAACTAAAGCTTGTCCCTCCATTTTTCATCCAAAATATAATGCGGGCCTTTTGCGCCATATTAACCTTTTGACACCGCTGAAATAAAGATTTCCGTCCAAACCAGGCGGTTTTTCAAAATATGCAGTGTAGCGATATACTTTCTAAAAACACCACCGTCTGCTTTTTAAGCAACGACGGTGGTGTTTTCTATCCCCTTATCTAAAGGTTTGCGGATTCCCGGCAAACCTTTTCTTTCAAATGAATTACGTCTTTCACGATCTTGGACATTTCGTCTGCTGTCCCATTATTGATGTAAGTACTGATCCCACAATTTCACAGCCATCTGCTATCAGTTCCGCGATAGTCTAACCGTAACTAGTGCCAACCGCCCAATCATAGAACAGGCTATTCCATAGGAAAGGAATCGCCTTTTGACTTTCTTTCCATATGAGTGTCCAGTTACGTTGTGAACGCTCGACCTATAAGCAGTGTTTTAAAAAAACACTAACCTTATCGATCAGTTGGTTCATATGTTCAGCAATCCACAAAAATCGTACTTTTTCAAAAGATAGAAGTCCTGATAAGTAAGAATTCAATTGTTATGAAACAATTACAAAACTCATTAATATTTTTTATACGGTTAAAAGAATATAACCCACGGGCAGTCAATTCATTTTTTAACAAAACAAATTCGAATTTCCAGTGCATCGTCGCGATAATATTCCGCAACGTAACTCTTCTAATAACCCAAATTCATATCCTATATGGTCGGCATTTTTTCTCGCATAACTGTTCGTTTTTGATTTTTCAAAAGTCCTATCCGCCCATTGTTTCGAAACTTTGTTACAAAGTTTCAACTTTAAAAACTGGACACCAATTTTGGTCGGAGTATCATTAAATATGGTAATATCAACGGTTTGCAGGCTGTAGAGGTTTATCTAAAAAGAGTTTTCGCA
>CACXEO010000095.1 GCA_902766785.1 Oscillospiraceae bacterium
CTGTTTGCAACGCACCGCCAACGGAAAAAAGAATTAGTTTAGCAATTGTGAAAATAAAAAGAACCGGCTCACCGCTGTACCTGGGCTGCCGGTTCTTTTTTGATGAGAAAAAATTTTTTGCCTGGGAAGCAAAAATATACGCCGACTGTTTGTTCCTGATAAGGCGCGTTCAAACGCTCTTTGTATCTGCCTCGGGGAACGGCCGGACCGGCGGCGTTCAAAGAAGGGAATGACGGGAGAAGAAAACAGGTGTATAATGAAATCGGAATGAAACGGAAAAGGAAGGCCGGCTGATGAAAAGAGAAAATGTTCACAAATTTCCGTATGGCGTAAGCCTGTTATTGGCGGCCGGCTTCTGCATCAGGCTGGGAGCGGATTATTACAGGTACAATACCGCGGTAACTTCAGCGCCGTTTTACGTATGGGTCCTTGAAAGGAGCATAGAGTTTTTTTGGCCGGGCCTTTTGATCTTTACCGCTGCAAAAATTGTCAAAAGAAAGTTTGGACAGCCGTTTTCTTTGAGCCGGGAACACGAAGGAACCAATGAATAAAACCCAGGAAGCGAGGGGTATAGAGTGTCTGATAAAAGCAAGCGGTCCCATCTGGATGAGGTAGAGGACTGGCAGGAACACCAGTTTGACCCGGTCCATTATACGGGCGGCAATATCCACCCCTATGTCAAAGCGCCCGGAAAACCCATGCTGGCGGCGGTCTGGTGGTTTGCGGTAGCCGGAATCTGGCTGCTTTTTTACTATCTGTTTGTCATCCGTTCTAATCTCGATGGCAACGGCATTACCTGTACGTTCGGTGATATCAGGTTTGACGGTACAACAAGCTTTATTATGCTGACGGTACTTTTTGTTGGAATTGCCCTGTTTAACGTCTGGCTCGGTATCCGTTACTGTGTCAAGGCAAAACGGAAAAAGGAGCGGTGTCGCAGAATGCGCCGTCATACCCACGCGGGCAGGAAAAGAAAACGCTAAGCGGAACGCAGGCCAAGCCCAACAACAAGCAGTTAAAAAGCGTTAAAGTTTGTTCAAAATTTTACCGGCTGGGTCGGGAGTGCGTGAAAGGGCGGAAAAGCCCCGGAGATTTCTCCGGGGCTTTTTAACTGTATTAAAGGGTATAACTGTATTCACCGGGGCCAACCTCTTCCGTTGTTCCGCCGAGCTGAATGGAAGCGGTGCTGCCTTCTGGTATGGTGAACCGGTAGGTAACCTTTCCGTCTTTCCGTTCCCAGGAGGATTTGATGATCCCGTACTGAGTTTCGAGCGAAGTTTTAACGTAATCAATCCGCGGATCGGTTACCGGCTTTAAGAGGATGTGTTTGTAGCCGGGTGCCGCTTCGTCCGGATTGATACCGCCCATGACGCTGAACATCCAGGCGGCAACCGCACCGTAGGAGTAGTGGTTAAAGGAGTTCATTGTGGTGCTCCACATGCTGCCGTCAGGACGCAGGCTGTCCCAATGTTCCCAGATAGTGGTGGCTCCCTGATTGACCGAATAGAGCCAGGAGGAAAAATCCTCCTGAAGAAGCAGGGAATAGGCTATATCATCATAGCCGGATTCAGAAAGAGCGAGCATCAAATAGGCGGTGCCGATAAAACCGGTGGTCAGCTTGTTCCCGTTTTCCCACACAAGCTGCGCGAGGCGTTCGGCAAACGGCTTTTTGTTGTCCACAAGATCGAAGTGGAGAACAAGGACGTAAGCAGTTTGGGTGTCGCTTGTCATCCGGTTGCCGCGGACGAATTCCTTGTTGAATTCCTTCCGCACGTTCCGGTAAAGCTCTTCGTATTCCGACATGTCCCGGCCCAGAATTTTTCCGGCCTTGACAAACAGGGAAGTGGAATAGGCGTAGTAAGCGGTGCCAATCAATGCGACCTCTGTTGGGCCAACCCGCTCGCCTTCCGGGCAGTCGACCGCCAGCCAATCGGCAAAATGAAAACCGACATTCCAAAGATATTCGTTGTCACCTGACTGGCGCACCCAGTCGATATGCGCTTTCATGCTGTCGAACTGTTCCTCAAGGAAGCTTTCGTCGCCATAGGCAAGGTAGAGCTGCCAGGGGCAGATCACTGCCGCGTCCGCCCAGCCGCTGGAATTTTTCTTTCCATCGTCCTGAATATCCGCGCCAATCTGTTCTCTGGATGCCGTCAGATGCTTTTTAGCGGGGACGGCGGGAATGATATAGGGTAAACGGCCGTCCGGGAACTGGTCGGCCTTCAGGTCATGGAGCCATTTACGGTAAAACTTACGCACATCATAATTATAAGCTGCCGTCCGGATAAAAACCTGTGCGTCGCCGGTCCAGCCAAGGCGCTCGTCGCGCTGCGGGCAGTCGGTGGGGACGTCGATAAAATTCCCCTTCTGGCTCCAGATGACGTTCCGGTAAAGCTGGTTTACTTTTTCATTGGAACATTCAAAATAGCCCGTACGCTTCATATCGGAGCAGATGACGACAGCGGTGAAATCGTCAAGGTTTACTTCGCCCGGCCATTGGTCAAGCCGTATATAGCGGAACCCCTGGAAGGTGTGGTGCGGCTGGTAGGTTTCCTCATCTCCGCCGCAGATGTATTCAATTTTCTGTTTGGCGCTCCGCAGGTTTTCGGTGTAGAAGTTGCCGTCTTTATCAAGAATTTCCGCATGGGAAATTTCGACCTTGTCCCCGGCCTTTCCGTGAACCTTGAAACGGACATAGCCCGCCAGGTTCTGGCCAAAGTCGATGACGGTTTCCCCCTTGGGCGTATGGATGAGTTCAACCGGCCGGACACGTTCGATTTCGCGGACTTCCTCACCCTCCTGAGGGATGAGCACGTCTTTGCTGAAATTGTGGATTTTAACAGGCTTCCAGTCTGACGGCTTTATCCGGGCGTCGTAGGTTTCCCCGTCGTACAGCTCGCTGAACAGGACAGGGCTCTGGGCGGAGAGCCAGCTTCCATCGGTTTTGATTTCCTCGCTGGTCCCGTCTTCGTATGTAACTGCAAGGCTTGCAATCAGTGCGACTGTGTCAGACCAGAAATTGCTTTCACCGTTCCAAGCGAGCCGACCGACGCACCATCCGTTGCCAACTTCAACTTCAAGCGTGTTTTCCTGTTCCAACATTTCGGTTACGTCGTATACCTGGTACTGCAGGCGGTTTCGGTAGCTCGTCCAGCCGGGAGCCATGATAAAGCGCCCCACTTGCCTGCCGTTCAGTTCGGCCTTGTAAACGCCTAGGGCGGAAATGGTAAGGGCGGCGTCTTTCACCTTTTTAGGCAGGGAAAAGGTTTTGCGGAATACCGGCGCTGCGGTTCCAAGATCAACAGATGATGCAATGAATTCTGCGTTATGAATACTCATTTTGGTTCTCCTTTGTTTGATTGCAGCAATGGATAAAGAATCCAATCTTTATCCATTATTATAACCCATTCTACCTCAAATGCAAGGAACAAATAAGGACGTGATTTGAATAAAACCACGTCCTTATTTTTTTATATCAGGCGAATTATAATGACGGTAACGACACCGTAGGAGGGAATGAAATGAAACGTTATTATCTTGCGGTCGATATCGGGGCTTCGAGCGGCCGCCATATGCTGGGCTGGCTTGAAAACGGAAGGTTGTACACAGAGGAAATCCACCGGTTTTCAAACGGGATGACCCGGAAAAACGGGCATCTCTGCTGGAATTTGGACGCGTTGTTTGAGGAAATTAAAACTGGGCTTTCAAAGTGTGGGAAGGCGGGAAAGATTCCGTCCTATATGGGAATTGACACCTGGGGGGTCGATTTTGTTCTGCTCGATGAAAGCGGCGCAGTCCTGGGCGATACGGTCGGTTACCGGGACAGCCGAACCGACGGGATGGACCGGATAGTAGAATCGGTTACCCCGCCGGAAGAGCTTTACAGGCGGACGGGAATCCAAAAACAGCCCTTCAACTCAATTTACCAGTTGATGGCAATCAAAGAGGAACACCCTGAGTACCTGGAAAAGGTCGCTGATTTTCTGCTGGTACCGGATTATTTGAACTACCTGCTGACCGGTAAAAAGGTTTCAGAGTACACGAATGCCACCACCACCAACCTTGTCAACGCAAGAAGCAGGGACTGGGATCGGGAATTAATTCGGAAACTGGATTATCCTGAAAAAATGTTTAGAGTAATCAAAAAGCCGGGTGCGGTTTTGGGAGCCCTGAAAGATGAATTGAAAAATGAGATTGGTTTTGATTTACAGGTAGTTCTGCCCGGGACGCATGACACAGCTTCCGCCGTATTGGCGGTGCCGGGGGACGGAAACAGCGTCTACCTCAGTTCCGGCACCTGGTCGCTGATGGGGGTGGAACGGTTGTCGCCCGACTGTTCGGAGGAAAGCCGGGCGGCAAACTGTACCAATGAGGGTGGGTACCAGTACCGGTACCGCTACCTGAAAAATATCATGGGGCTTTGGATGCTCCAGTCCGTCCGGAAGGAATGGAATGGGAAGTATTCCTTTGAGGATCTGGCGCAGCTTGCGGAAAAAAACAGGGGGTTCCCCTCCCGGGTTGAGGTAAACGACCGGAGTTTTCTTTCTCCGAACAGCATGATAAGTGCTGTCCAAGAATACTGCGCGGCCTCTGGCCAACGGGTTCCGGGGACTGTGGGGGAGGTTGCCGCTGTGATTTACCAGAGCCTTGCGGAAAGCTACCGGCAGACTATGGAAGAGCTTGAACGGCTGACTGGACAAAAGTATGGGGAAATCCACATCGTCGGGGGTGGCTGCCGGGACGGTTACCTCAACCGCCTGACCGCCGCAAAAACCGGGCGTACGGTTTTTGCCGGACCTGTGGAAGCAACGGCAATCGGCAACCTGGCCGCACAAATGCTGGGAATGGGGGAGGTGAGTTCCCTTACCGAAATCAAAGAGATTATCGGCCATTCGTTCGATATTGTGAAATATGAGTGAGGAGAGGATTTTATGAATCAGGAAGAACGTTACCAGTCGGCAAAAGAACAATACGCGGCGCTGGGGGTGGATGCCGACGAGGCCATCCGGCTGCTGAAAGGCATTCCGGTTTCACTCCATTGCTGGCAGGGGGACGACGTCCAGGGGTTTGAAAACGCAGGCCCGCTTTCGGGCGGGATTCAGGCGACGGGAAATTACCCAGGGAAAGCGCGGACGCCGCAGGAGCTGATGAGCGACCTGGACGAAGCTTTCAAGCTGATTCCCGGAACCCATAAACTCAACCTGCACGCAAGCTACGCTGTCTTTGAGCCGGATGAGTTTGCGGACCGGGACGCGCTGGAGCCCCGCCACTTTGCAAAGTGGGTGGAGTTCGCAAAAGAACGCGGCCTGGGGCTGGATTTTAATCCTACCCTGTTTTCCCACCCCAAGGCGGCGGAGGCGACTTTGTCGAGCGCCGATCCGGAAATCCGGCGCTTCTGGGTCGATCACTGCAAATGCTGTATTCGGATTTCCCAGTACTTTGCGGAAGAATTGGGCAAGCCCTGTCTGATGAACATCTGGATTCCGGACGGGCTCAAGGATGTTCCTGCCGACCGGCTGTCCCCGCGGGCGCGTTTTGCCCAGTCACTGGACGAAATCCTTTCTGTGGATTATGATAAAGAAAAGGTGCTGGTCAGCCTTGAATCGAAGGTGTTTGGAATTGGCCTTGAATCCTACACGGTGGGGTCGAGCGAGTTCTGTATCGGTTACGCGGCCTCCCGTGGAATTCTCCCACTGATGGATAATGGGCATTATCACCCGACTGAAATGGTGTCCGACAAAATTTCTTCCATGCTTCTCTTTTTTGATAAGCTGGCGCTCCATGTCACCCGGCCGGTGCGGTGGGACAGCGATCATGTCGTCCTGTTTGACGACGAAACAAGGGAGATTGCCAAGGAACTGGTGCGGAACAATGCGCTGGGCCGGGTCCGCCTGGGTCTGGACTTCTTCGACGCGTCCATCAACCGGGTCGCCGCTTGGGTAATGGGGATGCGCAATTTTCACAAAGCGCTTCTCTACGCCCTGCTGTGCCCCAATGAAAAGCTGGCCGCACTCCAGAAAGAGGGGCGTTTTACTGAATTGATGGTTTTGCAGGAGGAACTCAAAAGCTATCCGTTCGGGGACGTCTGGAACCGCTTTTGCCGTGAAAGCGGCGTGCCGGAACAGGGCGGCTGGTACCGGGAAGTCAGAAGATATGAGGAAACTGTGCTGAGTAAGCGGAGCTGAAGGAGAGGTTAAAATATGAAGGTTTTGGAGACAGAATTTGCAAAAGGGTTCATCCGGCTGGCGGACGACGGTTTCAGGCAGGGATGGCACGAGCGTAACGGGGGCAATCTCAGTTACCGGCTGACCCGGGAAGATGTAGAAGGGGTTCAGGGAGACTTAAGCTTTGACGGAGAATGGCGTCCGGTCGGCACGTCCGTCCCCGGACTTGTAGACGAATATTTTATGGTGACCGGTTCCGGGAAGTTTTTCCGCAACGTCATCCTTGACCCTGAGGATACGGCGGCAATCATCCGGGTTGATCAGACGGGGGAACGGTATCAGGTCGTCTGGGGGCTCAAAAACGGTGGAAACCCCACCAGCGAACTGCCTACCCACCTGATGAACCACGAGGTGAAAAAGCGGAAATCAGGAGGAAAGCACCGGGTGATTTATCACTGCCATCCGGCGAATATCATTGCTCTCACCTTTGCTCTGCCGCTGACGGATCAGGTCTTTACCCGGGAGCTCTGGGAGATGGCAACCGAGTGCCCGGTTGTTTTCCCGGACGGAGTCGGCGTTGTCGAATGGATGGTTCCCGGCGGCCGGGAAATTGCGGTGAAAACCTCTGAGCTGATGGAGCGCTACGATGTAGCCGTCTGGGCGCACCATGGTATTTTCTGCTCGGGCGAGACGTTTGACCTAACCTTCGGGCTGGCGCATACGGTAGAGAAGTCGGCGGAAATTCTGGTTAAAACCCTGTCGATGTCACCGAAAAAGCTCCAGACTATTACACCAGATGGATTTCGCAGGCTAGCAAAGGATTTTGGCGTCATTCTGCCTGAAAAGTTTTTGTTTGAAAAAATGCAATAAGCGCTTTATAATGAGAGAAACTGCGATTCTGTTTTGAAGCGGGGGAAGAAGATGGACAGGCGGCTGCTCTCAGCGTTGGCGGAAATTACTGAAGAAGAACACGCGCTCCTGACCGGCGGGGAAATTGAAAAAGAACGGTATGGGACCGGCAGAGAATTTATAGTGGAACGGGATAAAATGCTCCGCCGCGGAGAATTAATTTCGCTGCGCCCTCATACCCGGTTTGTGGACTTCCCACCCCACCGCCATAATTTCATTGAGGTGATGTATGTCTGCGGCGGTTCCATCACCCATGTGATCGGGGGAAAGGAAGTACAGGTGCGCACGGGGGATATCCTTTTTCTGGGCCGTCATACCAGCCATTCCATCCGGGCCGCGGGAAAAGAGGATATCGGGGTGAATTTTATGATCCTCCCCGAATTTTTCGACGCGGCGTTTACCATGCTAGACCGGGATAATATCCTGATGGATTTTATAAGCGGCTTCCTTCGCCGGAGCGACAGCCCAGACCGCTATCTCCATTTTCAGGTGTCGGAAGTGCCCCAAATCCAGAACCTTGTGGAAAACCTGGTCATCTCGCTGATTGACCGGCATGAGGATGAAAACAGGATCAACCAGATTCTGATGGGCCTTTTGTTTCTCTATCTTCAAAAATATACCGATCTTCTTGAAGAGGCGACCCCGGTCAGCTACCAGGATAATATGGTTATGTCTGTCCTGCGGTATATCGACCAGCATTATCCTTCTGCGAGCCTGACTGAGCTGTCACAGCAGCTAAACCAGCCCCTGCCTCTTTTGAGCAGGCTGATTAAGCAGCGTACCGGCTCTAATTTTAAGGAGCTTCTCCAGCGTAAGCGCCTTCAGGTAGCTCAAACTTTTTTGACTGATACCGGCCTGCCAGTCAGTGATATTGTCACTGCGGTCGGGTATGAGAACAGCAGTTACTTTTACCGCTGTTTCCGGGCGAAAAACGGTATATCTCCCAAGGAGTACCGTGAAGCATACGAGAAGAAAAACAGGAAATGAACCGTAAAGGCGCAGGGCGATTTTCGCCCTGCGCCTTTACGGTAGTTTTATTTTTTGACATCTTGTTTCTGTGCTTTTTTGGAAACTGGCGCGGAAAGCCTGATGGGCATTGATGGACGGGGAAGAGGAAGGGACGTTCTCGCAGCTGTAAAAAGCAGGTTCAGCGTTTGGTGAATTAGCTCCCGGTCTTCGTTCTCCATCCCCTTCAGTGTATAATCAAAAAGATTCGTCATTTGGAATGAACCTCTTTCCTTTTATAAACACAGGAACATTGTATCATTACGCTGTAAAAATAACAACCGCCGAAAAGGCCCGGGAAACCGGTAAAAGGCCTGGACTTTTTATGCAGGTGTGCTATGATAAACAAAAAGGTAACTTGGGGGGTGTGCGCTTTGTTTACAAAACAAACGCTTGACTTTCTTTTTGAAAACCGCCTGCATGACAGCAAGGCCTGGTTTGAAGAACACAGGGAGGACTATAACAGGCTGGTTTTAAAGCCGCTCCAGGAGCTTGTTCTGGCGCTGACGCCCTCCATGCTGGAAATGGACGCCAATTTTACAACAGAGCCCCGTGTGGATAAAACCATCTGCCGAATTAGACGTGATACCCGTTACTCGCATGATAAATCTCTTTACCGGGACGCAATGTGGATTATTTTCAAAGAAGGAAAAATGCATGGAACCGAAGTTCCCGGCGTTTATTTTGAAATCAACGGTAGCGGTTTTAATTATGGCTGTGGTTTTTACAATGCTTCTACCAGCTATATGAGTACCATGCGCGGGTTAATTCTTGAGGGGGATAAAGTTTTTAAAAAAGCAAAAAAGGATTATGAATTGCAATCGGTTTTCCATTTGGAAGGGGAGAAATTTAAGCGCTCCCATTACCCGGACCAGCCGCCCAAGCTTCAGGACTGGCTCAATATCCGGGGGATCAGCTTTGTGGCGGAAAGCAAAGATTTTGATCTTCTTTTTTCCGACCGCCTGCCTGAAAAGCTGATTGCGGATTATAAATTGATGACGCCGCTTTACAACTTCCTGCTCCACACGGCCAGGCTGGAACGTCAGAGCCAAACAGCAAATCAATTGCTTCAGTATTGAAACAGCCGCGGTTACGGGTATCCGTTCAAAGGGGTAAAATAACAGTGCAGCCGCATTTCTGCGGCATGAAACGGCGTCCTGTTATGGAGGCGTACCGGCAACGCAATATTGTTTTCAGAGAAAGAGCACAGTTTCAAATCATAATATTTGAGGGGGAGTTATATGATTGAGATCGTATTCAGCGACAGCGCATGCGGAAGTTTAAAAGCGGCACAGCATTACGGCGAAGGAGAATACCAAAGCGGTGTCAGCGTGTTTCTCAGTTATGCAGACGGCCGGCAGCCAACTGAAAAAGAAATAGAGGACGCCCGGCAGCAGGCAGAAAGAGAGGAGCGTCTGGCGTGGGAGCGCGCCGTCCCCTTGGGCGGGAAATCCACGGATATTTACGGATTCGGGCTTGCGTTGAGTGTGGGTGATATTACCGAGGATGTGCCTGGCGTTCGGCGTCGGGAGACATTGGAGTGGCTTTACAGAGTCTATCCGGGCGACGAAGGCCGCAAAGTTGCTCGGGATTTGCTGAAAAGGGCGCAAAAAGACCTGAACACGGTTTGCAGCCGTGCGGCGGCAGGGGAGGCTATACGGGTTTGGTACAGCAGTCAGCAGGATGAGTTGTGCGGGCTGTACTGGTTTATGGCACAGCTGGAACGGCTGAAAAAATGCGGACCGGTATATCTTATTAGGCTTCCTGAATGGGAGGCGGATGAAAACGGCAATCTCATACAGATGACCGGCTGGGCAGAAGTGCTTCCTGGAGATTGGCACCGCTACCTTTCTCTGCAAAAGCCCGCGCCGCCGGTGTTTAAACAAAATTGCGCCTTCCGCTGGCAGACGCTTCAAAAAGAAAACGCCCCGCTGCGCGTGGTGCTCAATGGGCGGTTGATCAGCATGCCGGAAAATCTGTACGATCCTGTCATTATCCGCGAGATTGAAGCGGAAAGCGGGGAGTTTCAAGAGGCAATGATTATTGGCCGGGTACTTGGAAAATATCAGCTTGGCATCGGCGATTCATGGGTCGCGCTGCGCATAGAGGAAATGATTCGTGCCGGAAAACTTGAAACGGTGACAGAGGCCGCCGAAAATATGCCGCTGTATCACCGTGTGCTCAAAAGAAAAAGTGGACAGTAAAAATAGTAAGGAACGGTATTTTTTGCGTATCCGCATGGCGTCGTCAGGGAACTTCCTGTTTATTTAAAGAGAAAAAGAAGAATACCATGGCGTTGCCGTTTTTTCGTATAGCAATATATGGACTTATCGTTGTCTCTTCTAAGAAAACGTGTTATAATGAACTCAAGTTTATTTGATTTTAATAAGTGGACATTTTTGGTTGTAAAAGGGGTGCAGATATGAATTCCGCATTAACTACCGGGCGTTATGAAGTGAAGATGTTTGGCGAGTTTAGCATCCGCAAAGGCGATGTTTTTGTCTCTAAAGATCAGAGCCGAACCAAAAAGGTCTGGATGCTTCTTGAATACCTGATTGCAAACCGTCACAGCGAAATCTCTCAGGAAAAGCTGATTGATCTGCTTTGGGGAGAGGAAGACTGCGATTCCCCTTTTAACGCGCTTAAAAACCTGGTCTATCGCTGCCGGAAAACGCTGAGCGTTCTTGACCCGGAACAGAAAGATAATTTTATCATTTTTGACAGGAATACGTATGCGTGGAATAATAATATTCCAATGACCGTTGATATAGAGCAGTTTGATGAAAATTACCGGCTTGCTGCCCGCAGTACAATTTCTGAAGAAGAACGGACCCGGTATTTTTTAAATGCAATTTCCCTTTACCAGGGAGAGTTTTTGCCAAAGTCTTCATATTCGTCCTGGGTCATCAGCAAAAATGTTTACTACGCGGGGCTGTACAATGAGTGTATACTTCGCGTTGCCCCTCTTCTTTCAAAGGATGGGGATTACGAGCAAATCATGCGGATCTGCGAACACGCAGTTGAGCTTTATCCTTTTGAAGAGCAGATTCACAGGCTTCTGCTTGAAGCGTATCTGAAACAGAAACAGCCCGGTAAAGCGCTGCGGCATTATCAGCACACTCTGGAGCTCTTTTACCGTGAACTGAACGTTGATTTAACGGAAGCGTTTAAAGATTTATATGATGAAATATCCTCCGGTGTCAACCGGGTCGAACATGACCTGAATATCATTAAACAGGACCTGCGGGAGTCCGAAGAGACAAGCGGCGCTTTTTTATGTAATTACGATGTTTTCAAAAGCCTTTACCGCCTTCAGGCCCGTTCGATGATGCGGACAGGGCAGTCAGTTTATGTTGCGCTTTTCACCCTCAACAACCATTTGGGGGATTCACCTTCTGAAAAAGTGCTGCAGAATACCATGCCAGTTTTGCAGGACTGTGTGATTGACAGCCTCAGAAAAGGTGATATTGTTTCAAAATACAGCCCGGCGCAGTATGTCGTTATCCTGCCGCTTACTAATTTTGAAAATGGAGAAAAGGTTTTGAAACGAATTTCCAATAAGTTTAAACTGACATATCATGGGAAAGAGGTTGTTTTGAGTACCCGCCTCAAAGCGATTGAACCAGTAAAATAGTTATTTACAGTTCCGCATTGAAAGGGGATGAGTGAAAATGTGGAAACGGCGTTGTTGGGCTTCTTTGTTTTTGTGCGTTGCATTAACGCTTTCAGCCTGTAACACCACCGACACGTTTGAGATGTCTTCATCCTCATCCTCGTCTTCATCTTTGTCTTCAAGTTCGGACCCAAGTTCTTCCAGTAGTTCTTCGCAAAGTTCTTCGGGAAGTTCTTCCTCTGGGGATAGCGGTTCGTCTTCCGGGGGCAAAACGTCCCAACCCCAGCCGCCATCCAGCAATGGCGGCGGTACGGGTGGGGGACAGCAGAGCGGGAGTTCCAACGCAAATCCCGGCAGCACCCAGCAGCCTTCCTCCAGTAATAATGAAGGTGGCGGAGGAAATTCAGGCTTTACTTGGGACAAGGGTGGCAACTATACCGGTGGAATTAGTATTCCTACTTGTTCCGCGCCGGGAACCCAAGTTAAGACGGGTTCCCAGGGTTCAGCAATTGATTACAGCAATGCCGCACAGGGTTATGTCATGGTGAAAAAAGGGAGCGAGGCAAAAACTAAAGTCCGTGTTCAAGGACCGAACGGCGGTATGTATCAGCGTTATATCCTGCCATCTGCGGGAACCTATTATCCCTTGCCTCTTCAAATGGGGAACGGTTCTTATACTGTAACGGTTTTGATCAACACATCGGGCAACAGCTATGCGACTGCAGCGAAGGTGACGTTTGACGCTTCGCTTTCCAGCAGTACAGCGTGTTATCTCTTGCCTAATATTTATGCAAACTATACATTATCTTCTTCCGCCGTCCGGAAATCATTTGGGCTTTGCATGAGTGCTAAATCAGATTTAGATAAGGTGAAGTCGATTTATAACTACATTATTACAACAATTAAATATGATACGCCAAAAGCTTCCAGTGTCACTTCCGCCTATGTTCCGAATCCGGACTCCACATTGGCTTCCGGCAAGGGCATTTGCTTTGATTATGCAGGGCTGATGGCAACGATGCTGCGCGCACAGGGGATTCCCACTAAAGTCGTCATCGGAACGACCAGGGGGCAGGCACATGCCTGGAATGAAGTTTACATTAAAGGAGTAGGCTGGATTTCAATCGGTATCCAGTCAAACGGCGGCTGGAAACGCCTTGACGCGACAATGGGTGTCAATAACAACTATAGTTATACCGAAAACAGCGGCAACTACGTCACGCAGGAATATTATTAAATTGAAAAAACTTGTTCCCGGATGGGGTTTGAAGAAGGACTACGAGCAGGAGGAGTCATCATGGACGACCGTAAAAAGAATTCAAGGCGTGGAAAAACTTTTTCCTCAGAGGATGTATCGCTTTTCTGTTCGCAGGTGGCGTTGATATTAAAATCAGCCATCCCCCTAGCAGACGGAATCGGGGCGATCAAGGAAAGCGTGGCGGATGAAACCGCCGTCAAAATGATTGATACGTTTGAAAAAGCAGTTATGCAGGGAATTCCTTTCTATGAGGCTTTGCGGAGCTGCGGCCGTTTTCCGGATTATATGGTGAATATGATTGAGATCGGCGAAAAATCCGGTAAGCTTGACCAGGTCATGGAATCGCTTGCCGGGTATTATGAGCGGGAGGACCAGCTTAAAAAGAGTGTGCGCAGCGCCATCCTTTATCCTTTTGTCCTGGTTGTTATGATGTCAGTTGTCATCGCGGTGCTTGTCATTAAAGTCCTTCCGGTTTTCAGCGATGTTTTCCGCGATTTGGGCGGTTCATTATCCGACACCGCCCGTGTCGTTCTAAACGTCAGCGCGAACTTTGGTATAGCGGCTTTGGTGGTTCTTTTGGTGCTGATTGTGTTGTTTGTCGCCGGGGTAATTGCCTCCAGGACGACAGCTGGAAGCCGCTTTTTTACCGGGCTTTTTGAACGGTTTGGCTCCAAAAAGGGTTTGGCGGCTAAAGTTTCCTCAGCGCGGTTTGCATCTGTAATGTCCATGATGCTTTCAAGCGGTTACAGCGTGGATGAAGCCTTTAAGTTGATTCCGAACATTATTACGAACCAGGCGGTTAAGGAAAAGGTTGCTCATTGTGCCGAACTGCTTGGTGACGGGGCTTCTTTCCCGGCGGCAATTGAGGAAGTCGGTCTTTTTCCAGGCGTTTACGGCCGGATGGTGGGGATCGGCACCAAAACGGGGAACCTGGATTCGGTCATGCAGAAAATGGCCGATCTTTATGAGCAGGAAGTGGATGCGAGCGTCAACCGTATGGTAGCTGTTATTGAACCGGTATTGGTTGGAGTTCTGTCGGTTGTAATCGGCGCTATTCTTCTGTCTGTTATGCTTCCTTTAATGGGTGTTATGTCGTCTATCGGCTAAATTTTAAAAAGAAGGGGAATTGTTATGCGCCTTTACCGGAAAAACAGCAAAACTTTATATTTGGGCACTGTTTTGTCTGTGGCGGTCTTTGCTGTAATTGTCGGCGTGTTCCTCTTCTATGTCGGCGGTATTTCTGACCGTTCGGGGAGTGAATCAAAAAAAGTTACCGAGCAGGCAATCCACAGGGCGCTTGTAAGCTGTTATGCAATTGAGGGGGTTTATCCTTCGAGTATTGATTACCTAGAAGAAAATTACGGTGTGCTTATTGATCACAGCCGGTACGAGGTCAATTTCCAAACGGTCGGCGCTAATATCATTCCGGCCGTCCAACTAATTGAAATAGACGGGCAGCGGTAAAAAGGGAGGGGAAACAATGCAGAAAAGCGGCATGATTCATAAATTGGATTCGCTTTTTATCCTGCTGATTTTCAGCGTGTTTGCGGTGGTGTCCCTCCTTTTGGTAGCCATCGGCGCCGGAATGTACCAGCGGGTAGTGGAACGAATGGGTATTAACGAAGAGGTCCGTTCTTCCTTGTCTTATGTTGTCAACAAGGTTCGTGCTAATGATGAAGCGGGCGCGCTGTCTTTAAAAACCTATGGCGGCGTTCCAGTCCTGTGTATGAAACAGAGCGGTGAAGATAGTGGCTTGACAAACTACATTTATTTTTATAACGGCGAAATCCGTGAGCTTCTGAGCTTTGATGATGAAGGCTTTCAACCGGAAAACGGCGATGCAATTGTCGCAGCGGACAATTTTACCATGGAAGCGCAGGGCGGTCTGTACACCTTTACAGTGACGGACAGTTCGGGCAAAACGACCAGTATTTCTCTCTGTGAGCGGAGCGGCTCACTGCGATAAAGTCTTCGGAAGGGGTGCATGGCGGTGAAAGGAATCAACCGGGTCAATTCCTTTTTGGTGGAAATAATCATCGTAATTTTGTTCTTTTCATTGTCGGCGGCGGTCACGCTTCAGGTTTTTGTGACAACGCATAAAAAGGGAGGCTCAATCACAAAACCTGTGGGATTTGGGGTTGCGGTCATAGTCCCTCCGGCTGGCATCGAATAGCTTGAGGAAGAAGTATTC
>CACXEO010000096.1 GCA_902766785.1 Oscillospiraceae bacterium
AGAAAAACAGCGTTTTTCCCCCCGTGTAACAAAAAATACACACTGAATAATTGCGCCGTTTTCGGCGCGTTTAATACTATTTTTTATTGCTTTCGCAATAAAAAATTGGCCATGGCCGTAGGCTGGCCGTGAAATCGTAAAATAGACGCACCAAAAACGCACACATGCGCAGGCAGATCCGCGCTGACGCGCTCCCTGCCCAATGCGCGAAAAAATACCCGCTGTGCGGCTATTTTTATACTTGTCTATTGTACCATATTTATCCATGATTTCAATGTTAATTCGTCGAAATTCAAAAACAGGGCACAAACGTGGACGAATAGCCTTTTTTTTGGTATAATTATTTTATTCACACCCAGAATCAGAAAAGGAGGGGTAGCTTGAGCAGCTTTTTTTCTATGATTCTCAGGATGCGCTATATCAACCGGTGGGGATTAATGCGCAACACCCGCAATGAATCGCTGTCCGAACACAGCCTGGACGTTGCGGTGCTGGCTCACGCGCTCTGCATCCTCCGCAACAAGCACTACGGAGGAACGTTAAACCCAGAAAAGGCCGCTGTGCTGGCTTTATTCCACGATGCAAGCGAAATTATTACCGGCGACCTCCCCACCCCTGTAAAATACAACAACCCGCAGATTAACACGGCGTACAAAGAGCTGGAGGGTGTTGCCAAGGACAACCTTATTTCCCTGCTGCCGGAGGATCTCCGGGATGAATACGCCGCTGTCTTTCATGAAGAGGCCGCCCCCGAACTTGCACAGGTCATAAAAGCGGCCGACAAGCTCTCGGCACTTATCAAGTGCCTGGAGGAGGAAAAGGCCGGCAACACTGAATTTTCAAAAGCGAAAGCAGCCCAACTGGACGCACTGCGCCGGATGGGGCTACCTGAGGTAGACGAATTTTTGCGGGAGTACATCCCAAGCTTTGAATTGACACTGGACGAGCAGAAATAGCCGTCGCGACAGGAGGAAACAGCATGATCATTGAACCAAAAACCCGTGGATTCATCTGTACCACCGCCCATCCGTCCGGATGTGCCGAGGCGGTGCGGGAACAAATTGATTACGTTAAAAGCCAGCCAAAAACCGAAGGGACAAAAAAAGCCCTGATTTTAGGCGCTTCTACCGGTTACGGCCTTGCTTCGCGCATTGCTGCCGCCTATTCCTGCGGCGCCGCTACCCTGGGGGTAATTTTTGACAAACCGGCTTCCGGCAGCCGCACCGCCTCCGCGGGCTGGTACAACACCGCTGCCTTTGAGCGCTTTGCCGCCGCCGACGGTCTTTACGCGAAAACCCTAAACGGTGACGCCTTTTCCAAAGAGATGAAAGAACAGGTTGTGGAGCTGATCAAAAGGGATTTGGGTCAGGTGGACCTGGTTGTTTACAGCCTGGCCTCCCCCCGCCGCACCCTGGCCAACAACACCACGGTTTCCTCTGTTTTGAAAACGGTGGGTGCTCCCTACACAAACAAAACGATTGATTTAAAGACCAATAAAATTTCTGAAATTACCGTTGAACCTGCAACTGAACAGGAAATTGCCGATACCATCGCCGTCATGGGGGGCGAAGATTGGGAAGACTGGGTTGCAGCTTTGAGCGGCGCGGGCGTTCTCGCTCCGGGAGCCGTCACCGTTGCTTACTCCTATATTGGGCCGGAAGTCACCCACCCAATGTACCTCAATGGCTCCATTGGCATGGCCAAAAAGCATCTGTTTGAAACATCACTTAAAATCAGCAAAATGTATCCCGGCGTAAAAGCTTATATCTCAGTCAACAAGGCGCTCGTTACCCAGTCAAGCGCAGCCATTCCAATTGTTCCGCTCTATATTTCAATCCTCTACAAAGTGATGAAAGAAAAGGGCTTGCATGAGGGCTGCATCGAGCAGATGACCCGCTTATTCCACGACCGCCTCTACGCGTCCAACATTCTCCTGGACAGTGAAGGCCGAATCCGGGTAGACGATTACGAAATGAAACCGGATATACAGAGTGCCGTTTCCGTCCTCTGGGAAAAAGTCTCGGATTTAACGCTGGAAGACTGCTGCGATATCGAAGGCTATTGGGACGACTTTTTCCGCATGTTTGGTTTCCGTTATGACGGTATAGATTACGCAAAAGATGTGGACGCGAACGTATCAATCCCAAGCATTGTTTAAATATTTTCAACTTTATCAACAATCAAAAAAGGCCGGAGCCCATAAACGGGCTCCGGCCTTTTATATTCAAAATAACGTTACTGACTGGCTACATCAGATAACTTGGCTATACAGTTTTTACAGATAATTTTCCCCTGATAATTAATAGTATCATTCGCGTCGTTACAGAACATACAAGCTGGAGCGTACTTTTTCAGAATAATACAATCATCTTCCACATAAATTTCAAGTGAGTCTTCCGCTGCAATATCAAAAGACCGGCGCAGCTCAATCGGAAGCACTACCCTTCCGAGATTATCAACCGGCCGTACAATTCCTGTTGACTTCATCCTTTTCCCTCCAGGTTTCCACGAGTTTAACAAAACTTTCAACAACCATATGATACCATTTATTGGCATTCCTTGTCAATCACAAACTGACAGGTTTTGATGAAATAATTGTAAATTTAGTAATTCTTGTAAAATATTGGCAATTGTTTTGCTTAAATTGCATCTTTTTAATTAATTTTGATGGTAATTGTCGAATCAATATACAGAAAGGGGCTTTTCTCCATGATGAAGTGGGTATTTGGGGGCATGATTATCCTCTCGGTAGTCTATGCATTTGCCACCGGAAACGCCGCGGAAGTCTCAAACGCGGCGCTGAACGAATGTCAAAACGCGGTCCAGTTTTTATTGGTTCTGCTGGGGTCAATGTGCCTGTGGGGCGGCTTTTTAAAGATAGCCGAGCGTTCCGGGTTGACGGCGATCATCGCCAAAATCCTCTCCCCGTTTACGCGGCTGCTCTTCCCCTCGCTAAAAAAAGACTCAAAAGCGCTGACCGCCATTTCAATGAATATCACCGCGAATTTGCTCGGGCTTGGCAATGCCGCCACTCCCTTGGGCATTAGTGCGATGAAAGCGCTTAAAGAGGAAGTGCCTGAACCGCAAAGCGATACTGCAAGCCACTCGATGATCCTCTTTGTACTACTCAACACCGCTTCTATCCAGCTTCTCCCCACCACAGTTGCCACCCTGAGGCTGCAAAACGGCTCGGCAGTGCCAATGGATATCCTGCCTGCCGTTCTGCTGACTTCTTTTCTGTCCCTGCTGGTCGCCCTGTTCAGTGCTCTTTGCTGTAAACAGACGCTGCGGGCCAAACAGCGTTTTACCATCCGGGAGGTGTGAACGATTGCTTGCAAAATTCGGAGTTTTTGTTATCCCGGCAGTTCTTCTGGGGATCGTCGTTTTCGGTCTGGCCAAAAGAATTAATATTTACGACGCCTTTCTAGAAGGCGCCAAAGAGGGGGCGATTACAACCTTTCAGATTATGCCGGCTATTATTGCCATCTTGACCGCCATTGGAATGCTCAAAGCCTCCGGCGCGCTGGCCGCGCTGGTTCAGCTCTTTGAGCCAGTCTGTCGGCTGATTGGTTTTCCGGCCGAACTCACCCCGCTTGCTATCATCCGGCCAATTTCAGGAAGCGGCTCCCTCGCCGTACTGGAACAGGTTCTGGGCGATTACGGTCCAGATAGTTTTATAGGCCGGGTTGCAAGTGTGATGCAGGGCTCAACTGAAACCACCTTTTACACCATTGCCGTCTACTTCGGCGCCGCCCAAATCACAAAGACCCGGTATGCTTTGCCCTGCGCACTTTCAGCGGATTTTGCCGGGATGATTCTCAGCGCTGCGGCGGTACGGCTATTGATGTAAGCCTTGTAATTCGACATAGTTTCCGCTATAATAAGATACATCTGAAACGGCACGGAGGAAAGACCATGAGCCAAAAACGTGTCCGAAAAGTTGTAACAGGTGTACTTTGCGGAATCTGCCTTGCCGGAACTGCCGCTCTTTGCGCCGGAATTTTTATCCTTACCAGCGCCATAGCCGGAGCCGGGCAGGGGAACAGCTTAAATCTTTTTGGATATACTATTTTTATAAACGATCAAGGCCAACCGCTTGGGGATTATCCGCCAGGGACGGCAATTGTTGTGCAGGATGTTCCGCACGATACGCTCAAACCCGGCGATCCTATTGTGTGTAGGGACTTGGATACTGAAAACCAATTCTATCCCGTTGTCCGAAAAGTGTTCTTATATGATCCATCAAGCCCATTAACAGTCACGGTTGAAGCCATTGGCGATGGAGAAATCCTCACAGTCAACCGGGATGACGTTATTGGAAAATGCGTCTTTTCATCCTATTCTTTGGGCAGTGCTCTTAGTTTTATTCAAAACCAAGAAAAAGGGCTGAGTTTCCTTGCGCTCATTCTCGGCGGGCTTGCCGTTTTATTTGCCGCCTGTTTTCTGTGGTATATTTTGTTAGGACGCCGCGCTAGAAAAAGAAGCTCGCAGTTCCTGGATCCGGAAGAACCACCGGATCTGCTGAAAATGATAGAGCAGGTAGACGTTCCGCTTGAATTGATAGAGCCGGACCCTGCCGCGCCAGCGGAGAAAGCCACCCCAGAAACGGAGCGGGAAGAGCCTGCCGCCGCGGTTAAATAAAATATAAAACGCCGTCATTTGTTTTCCGGGCATAGGTTACGAAAATAACCTAATTTCAAATTATATCAAAAAGAGCGTTGTAAAAATCACAACGCTCTTTTTATGTTTGAATTTAAAATCCAGCTTATTTGAGCTCGATCTTCGCGCCAGCTTCTTCCAGTTTCTTCTGAATTTCTTCAGCATCAGCCTTGGAAGCAGCTTCTTTAATGGTTTTCGGAGCGTTGTCAACCAGCTCTTTTGCCTCTTTCAGACCAAGACCAGTGATCTCTTTAACAGCTTTGATAACGCCCATCTTGCTTGCGCCAGCCTCAACCAGGACAACGTCAAACTCGGTTTTCTCCTCAGCGGCAGCGCCAGCAGCAGCCGGAGCTGCAACAGCAACAGCAGCAGCGGAAACACCGAACTCCTCTTCCAGAGCTTTAACAAGCTCGTTGAGCTCTAATACAGTCAGAGCTTTTACTTCTTCAATCATAGCTAAAATTTTCTCAGAAGCCATTTGAATTTACCTCCATTTTGTTCGTTTTCATTAAAGTTCATTACGCAACGTCTGCGGATTTCTCAGCAATCTGATTAAGCACAACAGCGAGATTGGCAATCGGCGCGTTCAAGCTGCTGAGCATCTGAGCGACAAGAACCTCTTTCGAAGGAATCTTCGCAATTGCGGTTACAGTGGCAACATCAATGACCTCGCCATCCATAAAACCTGCCTTAACCGACAAAGCAGCGCCCTTAAGTTCCTCAGAATATTTTACAAGGATTCTCGCAGCGGCCATCTGGTCTTCACTGCTGACTGCAAGTGCAGTCGTGCCGTTAAGCACCTCGTCAAAGTCGTAGCCGACTTCCTTGGTAGCAAAACGCAGCATAGTATTTTTGACTACAAAATAATCAACGCCTGCTTCACGCAGCTCTTTTCTGAGCTTGGTATCAGTTGCAACGTCAATTCCCTTGTAATCAACCAGAACACCGGCAGAAGCATTTTTCAGCTTTTCACTGAGCTTGCTTACAAGCTCCTTTTTACTCTCTAAGATTTTTTCGCTTGGCAAAACATTTCACCTCCCGGTAACAAATCAATCCACACAAAAGCCCTTCCTCCACAAGCCGTGAAGAAAGGGCAAACACACAAAATACAACTGTACTTTAAATGTCAGCGTTTCTCCTCGGCAGGTAGGCCAGGCCTTTTATGCATATAAGCACCTGCTGTCTTAAGAAATAACAGCTTTTACAGTATAACACAGGCCTTAGGCCTTGTCAACTAAATTATACGCCAAATTTAGCGGAATTAACTTTTACACCAGGGCCCATGGTTGTGGTAACAACGCAGGATTTGATGTACTGGCCTTTAGCGGCAGCCGGTTTCGCGGCTACTACGGCTTTCATCAGGGTGTTGAAGTTCTCTTCCAGCTTCTCTACACCGAAAGATGCCTTACCGATCGGGCAGTGGATGATATTGGTCTTATCCAGGCGGTACTCGATTTTACCAGCCTTCGCCTCGGTAACGGCACGGGCAACATCCGGCGTTACGGTGCCAGCTTTCGGGTTCGGCATCAAACCGCGGGGGCCAAGGACACGGCCCAGACGGCCGACAAGGCCCATCATGTCCGGAGTTGCAATGACAACATCAAAATCCATCCAGCCTTCGCCCTGGATTTTAGCAACCAATTCCTCCGCGCCAACATAATCAGCACCGGCATCCTCTGCAGCCTTTACGTTGTCGCCTTTGGCGAAAACACAGACACGAACCGTTTTACCAGTTCCGTTCGGCAGAACAACCGCACCGCGGACCTGCTGGTCAGCATGCCGGGAGTCAACGCCCAGACGGATATGGGCTTCAACAGTTTCGTCAAATTTTGCTTTCGCGGTTTTAATTGTTAAATCCATCGCATCGGTCGGATCGTACAATTTGGTACGGTCGACGAGCTTTGCGCTTTCTACATACTTTTTACCATGTTTCATAACTCAATCATATCCTCCCTCATGAGTGGTTAATAACGGAAATTTCCTCCCACCAGCGGGCTATTAATCGACAACTTCAATACCCATGGAACGCGCGGTTCCAGCGATCATGCTCATAGCGGTATCAATATTAGCCGCGTTGAGGTCGGGCATTTTGGTTTCAGCGATTTTTCTAACCTGCTCCTTGGTAATTTTTGCTACCTTTATCTTGTTCGGCACACCAGAGCCGCTTTCAATTCCACACGCCTTTTTAATCAGGACGGAAGCCGGCGGAGTTTTTGTGATAAAGGTAAAGGAGCGGTCCGCGTATACGGTAATAACAACCGGGATGATAAGACCCGCGTCGTTCTTTGTGCGCTCATTGAATTCCTTTGTAAATGACACGATATTGACGCCGTGCTGACCTAACGCAGGACCAACCGGCGGTGCAGGAGTAGCCTTACCTGCAGGGATCTGAAGCTTGATATAGCCTGTAACCTTCTGAGCCATTTTTTGCACCTCCAAAATTACGTGGTTTCTGGCGGAACAGGACTCATTTCCCATTCCTCCCACCAGCAAAACGGCGAATGCCGCTGCTGAAAACCGGCATTAAGCCGGCGGAACGCTTTACTCTTTGACCGAGACAACCTGTTCCAGCTCAAGTTCCACAGGAGTCTCGCGCCCAAACATTGAAACGGTGAGCTTGACCTTGTTTTTCTCAGTGTCAATCTCATCCACAATGCCGACAAAGCCTTCCAGCGGACCGATAACGACCTTCACGTTATCGCCGACCGCGTAGTCAACGGTAACCTGACGCGTTTCAACGCCCAGCGCCTCAACCTCTTTTTCAGTGAGGGGGATGGGCTTGGATGCCGGTCCGACAAACCCTGTTACACCGCGGATATTCCGCACGACATACCAGGAATCATCCGTCAAAATCATTTTCACGAGCACATAGCCCGGAAACACTTTGCGCTCTACTTCGCGCTTTTTGTTGTCTTTTACCTCGACAACGGTTTCGGTCGGAACCTTGACCTCATGGATTAAATCATGAAGCTGATGGTTTTCCACGACCTTTTCGATATTCTGCGCAACCTTATTCTCATAGCCGGAATAGGTATGCACAACATACCACCTTGCGGTTTCTGACATAGTTTACCTCCACAGACCCTTGCGACGGGCTTTCATGTTACGCCTGCTGCAGGACAAATCGAACGATCAGGCCCAGAACAGCGTCCAACCCGGCCACAAACGCGCCCATAATGATCACGGCGGCAAGAACAACAAGAGTATTGTTGATTACCTGCTTTTTCGTGGGCCAGACAATTTTTTTGTACTCGCCTCTCAGGTCCTTGAAGTAGCGGATCATTTTTTTGAGAAAACCGACTTTTTGCTTTTTTTCAGCTTTCTTCGGCTTAGCCGAAGCCTTTTCAGCAATGTCTTTTTTGGCCATTTCTCTCACCTTTCCGTTTACTTCGTCTCTTTGTGAAGCGTGTGTTTGCGGCAGAAGCGGCAGTACTTGTTCATTTCAAGTCTGTCAGGATCGTTTTTCTTGTTCTTCATGGTGTTGTAGTTACGCTGTTTGCACTCAGAACAAGCCAATGTAATTTTTACTCTCATTTCGGCACCTCCCGGTAACGGTTTTTGTTAGCCTCCCTCTAAAAAAGTGCGAAAAACCGCAAAAAAATAAACCCTTTTAGAGGTAATAATAATTTTAGCATAGAAACGCAAGTTCGTCAAGGGGTTTCAAAAAATTTCGGCGCAACGCGCCTATTTTTCGGACGGCTCTACGCTTTATCTCAGCGCCGCCCCTATTTAAACCCATCGGCGGACATGGCAGAGCCTTTCCGGCAACCATAACCGTAAATTCTTTTATTCAGATAACAACCAACATATTTCCGCCCGAAAGTGCTCAGATACTATTTTTAGCTATCATACCATATATAATATATTGCCGCAAGCGGAAAGTTCCAATTGCGTGCTGCTGTAAAATATGGTATGATCTAAGGTAAGTATGCACAGACCAAACTGAAACTCGGAGGCTTTTTCATGGCTAAGAAAACAGTTGCCGTTTTATTCGGCGGCGCATCCAGCGAGTACGAGGTTTCGCTCCTCTCCGCTACTTCTGTTTTGAACAACATTCCATCCGACTGTTATGAGGTTGTTAAAATTGGTATTACAAAGGAAGGCCGCTGGCTCTGGTACGGCGGACCAGTCGAATCAATTGCGAGTGGTGAATGGATTAACAACCCTGCCAATCTGCCCGCCATTATCAGCCCGGACCCGTTCCACAAAGGAATTCTCAAACTTTGCGGCAATACAGTGGAATTAGTCCCGGTAGACTGCATCTTTCCGGTTCTTCACGGCAAAAACGGTGAGGACGGCACTGTTCAGGGGTTATTTGACCTTGCTGGGATTCCCTATGTCGGCTGCGACCTTATTTCTTCTGCAAACTGCATGGATAAACAGGTTACCCATACCCTGCTCGACGCCGCTGGTATCAAAACAGCAAAGTGGCGGGTTCTCCATAAAACGGAACGCGATAGCTTTGAACACTTTGTCTCCGAAATAGAAGAAGCGCTTGGCTATCCTATTTTTGTCAAACCCGCAAATGCCGGGTCATCGGTCGGAATCAGTAAGGCGCATGACCGCGAAGAACTGCTGGCAGCGGTCGACCTCGCTTTTGAGCACGACAAAAAGGCAATTCTGGAGGAAACCATTACTGGCGCTGAGATTGAATGCGCGGTTCTTGGAAATGAAAAGCCACAGGCCTCTCTGCCAGGGCAAATTACACCTTGTAGTGAATTTTACGATTATAACGCCAAGTATATTTCCGGCACTTCCAAACTGGATATTCCGGCAAAAATCAGCCCGATGGCGGCCGACCTGGTAAAAGCAACCGCAGTCAAGGCCTACCAGACGCTGGGATGCAGCGGGCTTTCCCGCGTCGATTTCTTCGTTACGAACGGCGGGGAAGTGATCCTCAATGAAATCAACACCCTTCCCGGCTTTACCAATATCAGCATGTACCCCAAACTCTGGAATGCGGAAGGGGTTCCCTATGGCGAACTGATTGACCGCCTAATTCGTCTCGCGTTTGAAAGAAAGGAAGAGGCTCGTGGATAAACGCGCTATCGGCGTTTTTGATTCAGGTCTGGGGGGCGTTTCCGTTCTGAAAGAACTGCAGCAGCTCCTGCCGCACGAGGATTTTATCTATTTTGGCGACACCGGGCGGGTTCCGTATGGAACACGGAGCCGCCAGACCGTTATCAAATACGCCATGCAGGATATTAAGTTTCTGCTTTCCAAAGACGTTAAAATGATTATTGCCGCCTGTGGGACGGTAAGCGCAAACCTGCCGCTTGACTATGTCAAGCCGCTTGGAATTCCTTTCTGCAACATTCTGCTTCCTGCGGTCCAAGCTGCCTGCAGCGTATCACGAACCGGGCATATCGGCGTGATTGCCACCCCTTCCACCATTAAAAGCGGCGCGTATGGGAAAGCGATCCGCAATATCCGTCCCAGTGCTGTGGTCGTTGGAAACGCCTGCCCCCTCTTTGTCCCGCTGGTGGAAAACGGTTTTATTGAAAGGGACAATCAGGTAACCCGGCTGGTCGCCGAAAAATATCTTATGCCGTTTCAAAATAATGAGGTTGACGTCCTGATTCTCGGCTGTACCCATTACCCGATTATCAGAAGCATTATTGCCGATGTGCTGGTGAATGACCTGCCTCTGATCAACCCTGGTATCGAGACTGCAAAGCAGACAAACGCGCTCCTTGTTAAAAACGACCTGCTCAACAGTGACGAACATGCAGGCCGCACCGATTTCTATGTCAGCGACAATCCCGAATCGTTCGGGGAAATTGCCTCCTTTTTCTTGGGGGAACAGGTTGCGGCAGACGTACGCCTGGTTGACGTGGACAGTTTATAGAAAGTGAATAAGTCTGATGAAAAAAGAAGTATACATTCAAATTAAAGGCGTTCAACGAAGTGATCATGAAAACGACGTGACAGAGCTTTTTACCCAAGGGCTTTTGTTTGAGAAAAACGGGAAATATTACCTGGTTTACGACGAATCGGAAGCAACCGGCTTTAAAGACTGCCGGACAACATTGAAACTGGAAGGGTCGGATAAGGTGACGATGCGCCGCACCGGCCCTAACCGGTCCGAGCTGGTCATCGAAAAGGGCGTGCGCCATGTGGGGCTCTATGGAACTGTTGCGGGCGATCTGCAAATCGGCGTTTTTGCCGAGTCAATTACAAACGGGCTCGGCGAACAGGGCGGAAAGGCCCACTTCAAATATCAGCTGGACGTTAATTCTGTTTTCCTGAGTGAAAACGAGATTTTTATAGATGTTAAAACCGAGTAGAAAAATACGGAGGGTATAAAGCATATGAAAGACTTAGTCAAAGCAGCCAACGATCAGCTAAACGAGCTGATCTTAAACGCTCTTGGACATGCCGTAGGTGAGGGTGAGCTCCCCGCAGAGCCGATTCCCGCCTTTTCCATTCAAATTCCTGCCGACAAGTCGCACGGCGACTTTGCCGCTAACGTCGCCATGGTTTCGGCCCGGGCTTTTAAAATGCCGCCGCGGAAAATTGCTGAAACCATCTGTAAACATCTTGTGCTGGAGGGCTCCTATTTTGAGCGGGCGGAAATTGCAGGCGCGGGCTTTCTCAATTTCTTCCTTTCCCACCGCTGGTTTGAAGAGACGCTCCTCGCCGTAGCGGAAGAAGGCGAAGGATACGGCCGTTCCGATTACGGGAAAGGCCAGAAAGTCATGGTCGAGTTCGTCTCTGCAAACCCTACCGGGCCAATGCACATTGGCAACGCGCGGGGCGGGGTTATCGGAGACACGCTGGCGGCCGTGCTTGATCACGCGGGCTATGATGTTACCAGGGAATTTTATGTGAACGACGCGGGAAACCAGATTAACAAATTCGCTATCTCTCTTGACGTGCGTTACCTCCAGCTTTTCAAAGGCGCAGAAGCCGTGCCGCTTCCGGAAGACGCCTACCAGGGCGCGGATATTATAGAACACGCCAAGGCCTTTGCCGCGATCCACGGCGACAGCTTTGTAGAAAAGCCGGAGGAAGAGCGCCGGAAGGCGCTGGTTGACTACGCCCTCCCGCTCAATGTCGCCGGGCTGAAGCGGGACCTTTCCCGGTACGGGATTGAGTACGACGTCTGGTTTAGAGAAAGCACCCTGCATGAAAACGGCGCAGTCAAAGAGTCTATTGATAAACTGACTGAACGCGGCTACACCTATGAAAAAGAAGGGGCTGTTTGGTACAAAAACGCCGAGGTGCTGAAAGAAAAACTGCTCCGCCAGGGTAAAAGCGAACAGGAAATTGATAAGCTGGAGTTAAAGGACGACGTTTTAATCCGCGCAAACGGTACGCCGACCTATTTTGCGGCGGACATTGCCTACCATTATAATAAGTTCGCCGTACGCGGCTTTGATAAGGTTATCAACATCTGGGGGGCCGACCATCACGGACATGTCGCCCGGCTCAAAGGTGCCATGGACGCCATCGGGCTGGACGGAAACAAGCTTGACATCGTGCTGATGCAGCTTGTCCGGCTGATGCGGGACGGTGAAACAGTCCGGGTCAGCAAGCGGACCGGCAAATCCCTCACCCTGACCGACTTGCTGGACGAGGTCCCGGTAGACGCCGCCCGGTTTTTCTTTAATCTCCGCGAGGCAAGCTCCCACTTTGACTTTGACCTGGGACTCGCCGTAGAGCAGTCCTCACAAAACCCGGTTTACTATGTCCAATATGCCCATGCCCGGATCTGCAGCATCCTTGCAAACCTGGCGGCGGAGCAGATAAAACCCGAGGCCCCGGTTAAAGAGCGGCTGGCCCTGTTGACCGCCCCGGAGGAAATTGAACTGATCCGCTTTATTGCGGGCTTCCCGAACGAAATTGTGGACGCGGCAAGGAATTACGACCCGTCCCGGATGACCCGGTACGCGACTGACCTTGCATCCCTCTTCCACAAATTCTATAACGCCTGCCGCGTTAAATGCGATGACGCTGATCTGATGCAGGCCCGTCTTTCCCTCTGCCTTGCGGCAAAAACGGTTCTTTCAAACCTGCTTCACCTGCTGCACATCTCCGCGCCGGTCACCATGTAGCCTGCGCAGGAGTTCATTTAATAAGAAAGCTTACAATTACAATGCTGTAACCATCAACACCACTGTTGTTTTGGAGGATATTATGGATTTCCCTTATGGGCGACCCTGGCTCCTGGACGGAGCTGTTGGAACCAATTTGTTGCGGGAGGGCCTTACGCCCTCCGACTGTCCGGAACAGTTCATTTTAGACCATCCGGATAAGATTGTTACCCTGCAAAGCGCCTATCTTGGGGCGGGCGCCGATACCCTGTACGCCCCGACTTTCGGCGCCAACAGCGAGCGCCTCTCCCGCTTTGGCCTGTTTGAACGGGCAGCGGAAATCAGCCGCCGCCTGGTGGAACTAACCAAAGGCATTTCAGGCGGAAAGCCGGTAGGCGGCAACATTTCATCGGCCGGAATCAAAATCGGACCGGAAGAAGAACATACTTTCTCCGAACTGATGAAGGTTTACGCGGAACAGGCTGCTTTCCTAAAAACCGCGGGCGTCGATTATTTTGCAATCGAAACCATGTCGTCCCTGACCGACATCCGGGCTGCCGTTCTGGCCTGCCGGAAACAACAGCTGCCCATTCTCGCCTGTGTGACGGTGGACGAAGACGGCCTGACCGCCTCCGGCACCTCCGCCCTCGCCTGCCTGGTTGTTTTGCAGGAGCTTGGGGCAAGCGCATTCGGCCTGAACTGCTCCCTGTCCCCGGCCCAGATGGCGCCGATTTTTGAAGAGCTCGCTTCATTTGCAAAAATCCCCTTGATTGCCAAACCGGCCGCTTCAATGCCGGCTTTACAGGATTCTCCCGGCTTTTCCCTTTCTCCTGAAGAATTTGCAGCGGAATTCATCCCGCTGTTTGAGCGCGGCGTCACGATTGCGGGCGGATGCTGCGGCACTACGCCGGAGCATCTTGCCGCCCTGCGGAAAGCAATGGATTCTTTCGATTTTAACGCAGTCCGGCCGGCTCACCATTCCCGTGATCTAGTGCTGACCAGCGTTCACGAAGTTTTTTGCTACGATTTGGACATGCTTGAGTTCTCTCCGACCCTTCACCCCGCCGGCGATATGACCGACGAATTTATGGAGATTGAGGACGACAGCTACGACATTATTTCGGTAGAGGTGGAAACCCCGGATGAAGCGGTTTCTTTTGCAGAAAACGACCATATGGCTGAGTTGCCGGTCAGCTTTCTTTCCAGCGACGAACTGGCGCTGAAAACCGCCCTGCTCCTTTATAGTGGGCGAGCGATGGTTGATTCGCGCAGCGAACTCGACCGCGAGGTGTTGGAAAAAATTGCATATAAATACGGCGCTGTTGTTTATTGACGCGCCGGTAAAGATAGGAGACAACAATTATGAAACTGGGTATGGTGGGGCTGCCGAACGTCGGCAAAAGCACCCTCTTCAACGCTTTAACCAACGCGGGCGCGGAATCCGCGAACTATCCGTTCTGCACCATTGAACCGAATGTCGGCGTGGTATCGGTTCCCGACAAGCGGCTTGACGCCCTTGCAGAAATGTACCACCCTGATAAATTTACCCCGGCCACCTTAGAGTTTGTAGACATTGCCGGCCTGGTAAAAGGCGCTTCCAAAGGAGAAGGACTTGGAAACAAGTTTTTGTCTAACATCCGGGAGGTCGACGCCATTGTCCATGTCGTCCGGTGTTTTGAAGACCCGGATATTATCCATGTGGACGGTGAAATCGGCCCCAAGCGTGACATTGAAACCATCAATCTTGAACTGATTTTCTCTGACATTGAAATTTTGGACCGCCGGATTGACAAGACCCGCAAAATGGTCAAAGCGGATAAAAAATACCAGGCGGAGCTCGAATTTCTGGAGGATCTCCGCTCCCACCTGGAAGAGGGGAAAAGCGCCCGCTCTTTTGACTATACGCCGGAGCAGAAGGAGATTGTCAAAACAATCGCTCTCCTTTCCAATATGCCGGTCATCTATGCCGCGAACATGTGTGAGGACGATTTCGTTGGCGGGATTGAGAATAACGTTTTTTACCAGGAAGTCAAACAAATTGCCGTTGAGGAGCATTCCGCCGTTCTGCCGATCTGCGCGAAGATAGAGGAAGAAATTGCCGACATGTCTGCTGAGGATAAGGCGATGTTCCTGGAAGAACTCCACCTCACCCAATCGGGCCTTGACAGAATTATCACCGAAGGATATGCCCTTCTTGGACTCATCTCCTACCTGACCGCCGGCCAGCCGGAAGTCCGCGCCTGGACCATTACCAAGGGCACCAAAGCCCCTCAGGCGGCCGGCAAAATTCACACCGACTTTGAGCGCGGCTTTATCCGCGCCGAAGTGGTTTCCTTTGACGACCTAATGGCCTGCGGTTCTATGACAGCCGCCAAAGAAAAAGGCCTTGTCCGGCTTGAGGGCAAGGATTATGTCATGCAGGACGGGGATATTGTCCTGTTCCGCTTTAACGTATAGGAGGCCTGAACGGATATGACAGCCGACAGCTGGAGCAAAACCACCCTGTACACCACAACGCAGGGAATTGAGATCGTCAGCGCGTTTCTAATTGAACAAGGCGTTGGCGGCGTTGAGATTAAAGACGCGCAGGACTTTGAGAATTTCCTAAACGACACTGAAATCCACTGGGATTATGTGGATGAAGAGCTGATGGCCCTCAAAAGCGGGGAAACCAGCATTACATTTTACCTGCCTGACAATGCGCAGGGAAAAGAAACCTTTCTCGCCATCCAAATCGGTCTCAAAGCCCTTCCCTCCCTTTGCGAAGGAATTGACCTTGGAAGGCTCAGCCTGGAGAGTGATACCGTCCATGAAGAGGACTGGGCCACCGTCTGGAAACAATATTACCACCCTACCCCTATTGGAAACAGGCTGCTGATTGTCCCTTCCTGGGAAGATGAAGAGACGGACCCTGCCGGACGCATCAAGCTGCTGCTTGACCCGGGTATGGCCTTTGGAACCGGAACCCATTCCAGCACTAAACTTTGCCTGGAATTTTTGCAGGATACGGTAAAGCCGGATGACCTCATGCTGGACGTCGGCTGCGGCAGCGGGATCCTTGCCGTCGCTTCCCTGCTGCTCGGCGCACAGAAATCGGTCGGCGTTGATATCGACGAACTCGCCGCAAAAATTGCGCTGGAAAACGCTGCTCTCAACGGGGTGGAAGAACGGCTGACGACTTATGTAGGTGATCTTACTGACAAGGTATCCGGTAAATACGACGTCATCTGTGCAAACATTGTGGCAGATGTGATCATTCGGCTCTGCCCGGACGTCCCACAGTTTTTAAAGCCCGGCGGGAGTTTCATTACCTCCGGCATTATTGACACCCGCAAAGAGGATGTTTTAGCCGCCGTCAGGGAAAACGGATTTAAGGTTGATGAAATAAAAGAAGAAAACGGCTGGGTTGCGTTAAAGTGTTCCCTTGATAGATAACGAAATGTTATTTGGTATTATTTCTCAATTTATTACTATTTGTATATTCTGATAAGCCGTTTGTTAAAAAATAAAACCCCTGCTGTGGCATTTTACACCACAGCAGGGGTTTTTCATTCATCCGTTTAAATGCCGCAATCCTCATAATCGCGCCATTTCTCCTCATGCAAACGGTTGCTATGTAGCCTGTACAACAAATATGCCAACGTGGAGACTACAGCAGCTACTCCGAGCAAAAGAGAGATAATGCTTAATTTATTGTTTTTCTCGCTTTCCATAACTACTCCTCCATTCGAATCAAGCCTGGTTTGAGGACATCCATTTCTTTTATCTTACCGAAAAATACGGCTTTTGTCAACCAGGAAATGCCGGATGTTATTGGTATATGCAAACCGAAACAATTTATTCTGCTTAGAAATTACACACTCTTTGGCAAAACCTTGTTTGCAAGGGCACCTGCAAAGAACGACGCTCTCATTGTGAGTTGAGGCGTCCCTTTTGGCAACAAGGCGGCAACGATAATAGAATTCTTCAATCCTAAGGTTTTTAAAGCTTTGACAGATGCCCTATTTGTCGCTTTTTTCTTTTTTGGAAAGCATAACATTCGCAAGGATACCAAGGATGAGTGCACAGGCAGTTGTTCGAATTTCAACCTGACCGAACGATACAGACATATTACCAACGCCTGCAACAAGGATAATGGAGGCAACAAAAAGATTTCGGTTTTCGTTGAGGTCGACCTTCTGAAGCATTTTAAGACCGGATACAGAAATGAAGCCGTAAAGAGCGAAACAAACGCCTCCCATGACACATGCGGGGATCGTCTCAAGAAATGCTACGAGGGGGCCAATAAAGGAGAAAATGATGCAGGCAGCAGCAGCGGCCCAAATACTGACGGTGGAGGCATTACGTGTGATCGCCACACATGCGATAGACTCACCATATGTAGTGTTCGGACAACCACCGAAAAATGTCCCAACAACGGAGCCGATGCCATCGCCGAGAAGCGTCCGGCAAAGGCCGGGTTTTTCCAAAAGATCCACGCCGACAATGGTGGAGAGATTCTTGTGATCCGCAAGGTGTTCGGCAAATACGACGAATGCTACAGGAACATACGCAGCGAAGAGTGCGATAAGATAAGAACCGGAAATTTGAGAAAATCCGTCTTTTCCAAGCATGAAAGTAAAGTTGGGCAGTTCAAAAATCTTACAGGTCTCAAATGCGCTGTAATCAATCACGATAAGGGATGCGTTACCGGTTGCAGTCCCAATGAAATAGAATATGGTAGCAAGAGCATAACCGGCGAGAATACCAATAATAAAAGGGATCAATCTGCCGATTTTTTTGCTGTAAGTAGAGCAAAGCATTGTTACAGCAAGGGTAACAAGGCCGCAGATAAGGCAAACATAGACACTGCCGTTCTCGGTGCTGGAACTTGTCAAACTGCCGACAGCACTTCCTGCGAGAGAAAGACCAATAGTTGCAACTGTTGGGCCAATGATAACGGGGGGCATAAGCTTACCAATCCACTTGACTCCGCAGAACTTAACAACTATGGCAATAATAACATACACAAGGCCAGCCATGGCGGCACCAATAATAAGGCCTACATAACCAACGGTCATGGATGCCGCTCCGGCAATCGCGGAGATCATTGAGGGGATGAATGCAAATGAGCTGCCAAGAAAAACAGGGCTGGAGCTTTTGGTGAAAAGCAAATAAATAATCGTACCAACGCCGGCACCAAGCAACGCAGCAGATGGGGGAAGTTCGGCACCGGTAGCTGCATTAACAGCGTTGGGAACCGCAATCGTTGCTGCCATGATTGCAAGCAACTGCTGGATAGCGAATAACACAACTTGCAAAAATTTTGGCTTGTCTTTAATGTTGTAAATAAGGTCCATATCAGTTCTCCTTTTAATAAATTTTATAGCAGACTGCAAGACAAAACAACCCACAACTGTTTTATATTTTACTATAGTATGAACGAAATGTAAATAGAAAACGACAGCTTTACCGACAAATTTTGCGGCAATCTTTATAAAAAATGCGCAAAAAAATCCCCCGGATAATCCGGGGGTTTTTCATACATTAACCGTTTTTACGGTCTACATACTGGGTATGGAGAACATGATGCGCCTTATGGCTTCCGGGCTCACCAAAATACTCATCATAGATCTTTTTAATCATTGGATTTTCGTGTGATTTCCGGACAGGCAGGTTTTTATCCTCTTCATAAATCGCCTTGGCACGCTCCGCTCTCAGATCTACAAAGTTGCGGACGCTGGCTGGCTGGGTCGGCTGGCCGCCGCCATTTACACAGCCGCCTGGGCAGGCCATGATTTCAATAAAGTGGTAATTCTTTCTGCCGGCCTTAACATCTTCCAGCAGGGCCCTTGCATTTGCAAGGCCAGAAGCAACCGCAACATTGACGTCCATGCCGGCGACATTGTAGGTCGCTTCTTTAATTCCCGCGGTACCCCGGACTTCGGTGAAGTCAAGGGCTTTAAGCTCTTCGCCGGTGAGTTTCTCAACAGCGGTTCTCAAAGCAGCCTCCATAACGCCGCCGGTCGCGCCGAAGATCACGCCTGCGCCGGTGGATTCTCCAAGCGGATTGTCAAACTCTTCATCCGGCAGCTGGGTGAACATGATGCCCGCGCGTTCAATCATCCGGGCAAGCTCTCTGGTGGTCAGCGCGATATCGACATCCGCAACGCCCGCCGCATCCTGATGATCACGGCCAACCTCAAACTTTTTCGCAGTACAGGGCATAATGCTGACGCTGACGATATCCTTCGGATCAATATTATTTTTCTCTGCATAGTAGGTCTTAATAACCGCGCCGAACATCTGCTGCGGCGATTTGCAGGTGGAAAGGTTATCAATCATTTCAGGATAGTTGAATTCACAGAACTTAACCCATCCCGGTGAACAGGAAGTGATCATCGGCAGGGTGCCGCCATTTTTCACTCTCTCAAGGAATTCGTTGGCCTCTTCCATAATTGTGAGGTCAGCGGAGAAATCGGTGTCAAACACTTTGTCAAAGCCGAGGCGGCGGAGGGCCGCAACCATTTTCCCTTTGACGTTGGAGCCAACCGGCATGCCAAACGCCTCACCCAGGGTGACGCGGATGGAAGGAGCGGTCTGGACAACAACGTGCTTGGTCGGGTCAGCAAGAGCGGCCCAGACCTTGTCGGTATCATCTTTTTCAGAGAGGGCGCCGGTCGGGCAGGCTACGATGCACTGACCGCAGGAAACGCAGGAGGTAGCGTCCAGCTCAACCTCAAACGGGCTGCCGATGTGGGTCTTGAAGCCACGCTCAATCGGCCCGATGACCGAAACACTCTGGAGCTTTTCACAGGCTGCAACACAGCGGCGGCAGAGGATGCATTTGTTGTTGTCACGGTACATATGGGGGGCGGACATATCGATCTCAACGCGTTCGTTCACACCCTCAAAGAAGTTTTCATCCTCAACACCGTACTCTTTACAGAGCTTCTGCAGTTCACAGCTTCCGCTGCGGACGCAGGACAAACATTTTTTATCATGAGTGGAAAGGATGAGTTCCAACGTCAGCCTTCTGGCTTTCAGGACAGCCGGAGAATTGGTGACGACTTCCATCCCCTCATTAACAGGATATACACAAGCGGCAACCAGGCTTCTGGCGCCTTTGACTTCAACCACACAAATACGGCAGGCACCGATGGCGTTGATGTCTTTTAGATAGCAAAGAGTAGGAATTTCAAACCCATTTTCACGTGCAGCTTCAAGGATGGTGTAATTTTTCGGCACGCTTAATGGAATTCCATTAATTTTGATGTTTACATTTTCCATCTCGGTACTTCTCCCCTTATTTCTTCGAAATTGCTGCAAACTTACATTTTTCCATACAAGCGCCGCACTTAATGCACTTGTTTTTGTCAATAACATGCGGCTGTTTTACAGTGCCGCTGATTGCGCCAACCGGGCAGACTCTGGAGCAGAGGGTACAACCCTTACAGAGGTTCGGGTCAATCTCATAGCTCAGCAATTCCTTACAAACGCCAGCCGGGCATTTTTTGTCCACAACGTGTGCAATATACTCGTCACGGAAATAGCGGAGGGTGGAGAGAACCGGGTTCGGAGCGGTCTGGCCAAGCCCGCAGAGAGAGTTATTCTTAATGTGGTAGCAAAGCTCTTCCATTTTATCCAGGTCTTCCAGAGTGCCCTGGCCCTTGGTGATCTTGTCAAGCATTTCATAAAGGCGCTTGGTTCCAATCCGGCAAGGAGTACATTTACCACAGGACTCGTCTACAGTAAACTCCAAGAAGAATTTCGCAATGTCGACCATGCAGTTGTCCTCGTCCATGACGATCAAACCGCCGGAGCCCATCATGGAACCGATGGCAATCAGGTTGTCATAATCGATCGGAACATCCAGATGCTCCGCCGGGATACATCCGCCGGAAGGTCCGCCGGTCTGGGCCGCTTTGAACTTTTTGCCGTTCGGGATGCCGCCGCCGATCTCTTCTACGATTTCGCGGAGGGTCGTCCCCATTGGAACCTCAACAAGGCCAGTGTTGTGGATCTTGCCGCCGAGGGCGAAAACTTTAGTACCCTTGGACTTCTCAGTTCCCATAGAAGAGAACCAGTCAGCGCCTTTGAGGATAATCTGCGGGATATTTGCATAAGTCTCAACATTGTTGAGAACAGTCGGTTTACCGAACAGGCCTTTAACTGCCGGGAACGGAGGACGGCATCTCGGCTCGCCGCGCTTACCCTCGATTGAGGTCATCAGAGCAGTTTCCTCACCGCAGACAAACGCGCCTGCGCCAAGACGGAGGCCGAGGTCAAAGTCAAAACCAGTACCAAAGATATCTTTACCGAGCAAGCCGTATTCTCTTGCCTGGCCGATTGCAATTTCCAGGCGCTTAACAGCGATCGGGTACTCCGCGCGGACATAAATATAGCCCTGGGACGCGCCGATCGCATATCCCGCAATTGCCATCGCTTCGATGACCGCATGGGGGTCGCCCTCCAGTACGGAACGATCCATGAACGCGCCCGGGTCGCCTTCGTCGGCGTTACAGCAGACATATTTCTGATCCGCCTGATTCGCCGCCGCAAAGGACCATTTGAGGCCAGTCGGGAAGCCTGCGCCGCCGCGTCCGCGGAGACCGGAATCCTTAATAACCTGGATAACTTCTTCCGGTTTGTATTCAGTCAGACATTTACCCAGAGCCGCATAACCGTCCATCGCTATGTATTCATCAATATTTTCTGGATTAATAACACCGCAGTTACGAAGCGCGACACGATGCTGTTTTTTATAGAAGTCGGTCTCATTGAGGGACTTAACATTGTCTTCTTCAACCGTCTCACTGTAAAGCAGACGCTTTACAATACGGCCCTTAAGAAGGTGTTCGTCAACAATTTCTTTAATATCTTCCGGTTTTACACGGGAGTAGAAGCTGCCTTCCGGATATACGATCATAATCGGGCCCAGGGCACAAAGGCCAAAGCAGCCCGTTCTGACTACGTTTACTTCTTCTGCGAGGCCAACGGCCTTGATTTCCTTTTCCAGCTCGGCAATAATCTGCTCGGAGCCGGAAGAAGTACAACCGGTACCACCGCATACAAGTACATGAGAACGATACATTGAATAATCCTCCTTATGCGTTTGCGCCAATTGTATATTCGGTAACGACATTACCGTTTACAATGTGGTCGTTGATAACTCTGACAATTTTTTCCGCGGTCATTTTAACATAAGTCGTTTTGGTCCCATCCGCTTCGAAAACTTCTACAACCGGCTCGAACTTGCAGATGCCGATGCAGCCGGTCTGGGTCACCATGACATTGTGGAGGTTTCTCTTCGCAACTTCTTCTGAGCAAGCGTTGAGAACCGGACGGGCACCGGCGGCAATCCCGCAGGTTGCCATGCCCACAACGACTCTGTAGTCGATCTCATTGTTTTCACGGACGACAACATTGTTTTTTACACGATCGCGAATGGCCTGTAATTCTGCTAAACTTTTCATGAATGCGCACCACCTTAACAATTATTAGTTCATGTTTTTACTGTACTTGAAGGTCGATTTCCCCTATATTCTCCTCCATCATCTGGCGCAGAAAGGTCAAAATTTCATTGGAGGCAATATCCACGCCTTCCAGCATCTGCCTGACTTCGCGGGTATCCAGAATAAACGAACGCCCGTCTACTTCATAACGGTAGACAAAGTCAATTTCGGGACTCCCGGAAATCAATGTGATGATCGTTGAGGGGACGTCGCCAAGGGGAAGCATGTCGAGATGCTCGTAGCAATACTCAGCTGCTACCTTGGTACCCACCCCAGGGGTGGACTGGATGTAAAAGCTGCCGCCGGTCATTTCCGCCGTCATTTTAAAAAACGGAATCCCCAGCCCGATTTTACGGGTGGTTCTTGTGGTGAAAAAAGGATCGACCACCTGTTTCACCTGTTCCTCGCTCATTCCACAGCCGTTGTCTTCAAGCGTGATGACAAGCCATTTTTCCGCCGTGTTTTTGACGACGGAAATCTCAACCAGCGACGCGCCTGCCCGAACAGAATTCTGGGCGATATCGAGGATATTCAACGACAGTTCCTGCATAACGGTTATTCCGCGTACTTAGCCAGAATGTCATCAACGTCGTCTACAACCAGACGGCCGTAAACGTCGTCGTTGACAGTCAGAACAGGCGCAAGACCGCAGGCGCCGATGCAACGGCAGGCCTCAAGGGAAAACCTTCCATCCGGTGTGCACTCGCCGTTGGTAATGCCCAAACGCTCAGAAAGGCGGTTGAAAACATCCCCAGAGCCTTTGACGTAACAGGCCGTGCCCAAACATACAGAAATTTTGTACTTTCCTTTGGGGGCAAGTGAAAATTGAGAATAGAATGTTACAACGCCGTAGATTTCAGACATTGACACGCCCAGACCGTCAGAAACCATCTGCTGAACCTCGATTGGCAGATAGCCGTAAATCTCCTGCGCTTTCTGCAATACCGGCATCAACGCGCCGCCCTGGCCCTTGTGCTCCTCAATATACTGCTTGAGTTGCGCTTCCTGCTCAGGTGTTCCGCCAAACGGCAATGTACTGCTTGCTTTAGCCATAAAATAGCCCTCCTCATAAAATTGCGGCTGGCGGACATAGTCCGTTCCAACCCCCCAGAACCGCCCTTTTGTGACATTTGATAAGCGGCTCACAGTTACTGTTTATTATATCATGTAGATTTCACAAAAGCTATAAAAAATGGAAGATAATGTCGCAAAATAAGTTGTAAATTTTTTGTTAAAATCGTGAATAAATTTGCAACTTGTTCATATTTATTAATTCCGTTGAATTCCTCCGCACAAATGCTATAATATAGGTAATCAAGCCGGGAAACAGCTCCCGGAAGCAAAGACTTAAAACAGTCCGGCAAAACCAAGCAGCCGGAGAATGGAGCGGAATTATGACGATAGGAGATATCAAAAACATCCTCGGGTGCAAGGTTATCTGCTGTGAGGAACGTCTGGACGCCGAAATCAACACCGCATGCGGCTCCGACATGATGAGCGATGTTCTTGCCTTTGTCAAGGACCAGTCCTGCCTGCTTACAGGTTTAGTCAATCCACAGGTCGTACGCACAGCTGATATGATGGATATGCACTGCGTTATCTTTGTGCGCGGAAAAATGCCGGATGAATCGATGATCGAGCTTGCAAGGGAACGTGGAATTACCCTAATGAGCACCGGTTACCGGATGTTTACCGCCTGCGGAAAACTTTGGGAAAACGGCCTGAGAGGGGGCAACTGATCCCATGAACGATGCACTTCACCTCCACTATTTTGTAGACGGGGACGATTTTACGCGGGCCGGGGAAGCCTCTGCGAATGTGAAGAAAACGCTGCGGCAGATCGGGGTTTCGCCAGATGCCATCCGGCGGGTTGCCATCGTTTTATATGAAGGCGAAATTAACATGGTCATCCACGCAAACGGCGGGGTAATTGATGTGGACATCGCCCCCGATCAAATTACAATGGTTCTTAAAGACACCGGCAAGGGGATTGCGGATATTGAGCTTGCGATGAAAGAAGGCTACTCTACCGCGCCCGAAGAGGTGCGTTCCCTCGGTTTCGGCGCCGGGATGGGGCTTTCCAATATGAAAAAGTACAGCGACGAAATGAAGATCGAGTCCACCGTTAATGTCGGTACTACCGTTACCATGAAGGTCAACCTCAGTTGAGGTTTCAACGCCAGCCAGCGACCAACAAACACCTTGATTCCCATTACCACCATTCAACGAGAGGGGTGTTATTCCAGTGGAATTTTTTCATTCGGTTACATTAGATAAAGAGAAATGCAAAGGCTGTATCAACTGCATTAAGCGCTGTCCGACTGAAGCAATCCGGGTGCGGAACAAGAAAGCTTTTATCATCCCGGAGCGCTGCATTGACTGCGGCGAGTGCATCCGCGTCTGCCCGCACCATGCAAAAAAGGCGACCTGCGACCCGCTCGACGTAATAAGCCAGTACGAGTATGCCATTGCGTTGCCCGCTCCCGCTCTTTACGGGCAGTTTAACAATATGGACGACATTGACATCCTCCTGCGCGCTCTGATTGACTTCGGTTTCAACGAAGTCTACGAGGTTGCGAAGGCTGCCGAGCTTGTATCGGCCGCTACCCGTAAAATGATGCGGGAGGGCAACCTGAAACGGCCGGTCATCAGCTCGGCCTGCCCGGCTGTTACAAGGCTGATCCGTGTGCGCTTTCCCAATTTGATTGAGCACGTCCTGCCCCTGAACGCGCCGGTGGAGCTCGCCGCCCGGCTTTCAAAGGAAGCGGCTCACAAAAAAACCGGCATACCGATGGAACGGATTGGGGCTATTTTCATTTCCCCCTGCGCCGCTAAGGTGACCGCCTCTAAAATGCCGCTTGGGACTGAGAAAAGCGAAGTTTCCGCCGTTGTTTCCATTAACGATATTTACCCCCGGCTCCTTTCCCTGATGCACCTGCCGGATTCTGAACAGGATTCTCTGGTGCAGAGCGGCAAAATCGGGGTCGCGTGGGGCACGAGTTCCGGTGAGGCTGCTGGGCTTCTCAACGACAGCTACCTGGCCGCTGACGGAATTGAAAACGTCATCCGGGTGCTGGACGACCTGGAAGACGAACGGCTGAACAACCTTGAATTCATTGAACTTAACGCCTGTAGCGGTGGCTGTGTGGGCGGCGTCCTCACGGTGGAAAACCCATATATCGCCAAGGCCAAACTCAAGCGCATCGTCAAATATATGCCGGTTTCTATGAACCACATTGACCACGTTCCGAAAGAGGCTGTCTGGGATTCAAACCTGGAATACGCGCCGGTCCTCACCCTGGATACCGATATGCACAAGGCCCTTGAAAAGATGAGCGAGCTGGAAGCCATTGAGGCAGACCTTCCCGGGCTTGACTGCGGTTCCTGCGGCGCCCCCTCCTGCCGTGCCCTAGCTGAGGACGTTGTCCGCGGTGCGGCCAGCCCGGACGACTGCATCTTCAAATATAAGGAAAGCATTGAGAGCCTGATCAGGGATATCCACAGGATTGAAGCTTCCATCCCGCCGCCGTTCAGAACCGGGGAAGATGAAGATGCGTCCCAATAAGCTTGGACATTATTAATATATACGGAAGGAAAGGTCCAATATGACACCAATTCAGCTTGCTGAAGCATTAGATTTAAAAATTATCAGCAGAGGGGACGGAGACGAACGTACGGCGGACGGCGTTTTCTGCTGCGACCTGCTGAGCATCGTTATGGGAAAGGCAAAGGCCGGCGCCGTATGGATTACGGTAATGTGCAACATCAACACCATTGCGGTTGCAGTTTTGGCTGACGTGAGCTGCGTCATCATTTCAGAAGGATATGCCGTGGACGAGGATATGGTCAAAAAAGCGGAAGAGCAAGGCGTCTGCCTGCTGCAAAGCAGCCTTCCTACTTTTGAACTCGGCCTCGCTATCCACAATTTGCTTCAGCTATGAAATATTCTTACGATCTTCACATCCACTCCTGCCTTTCCCCCTGCGGGGATATGGACATGACGCCGAATAACATCGTAAACATGGCATCACTCCTGGGGCTCGATCTCATTGCAGTCAGCGACCACAATTCCGCCCTGAACCTTCCTGCCGTTTTCACAGCAGCGAAGGAAGCAGGTCTGACGGTTGTTCCCGCCATTGAAGCGAACAGCGCTGAAGAGGTTCACGTTCTTTGCCTGTTTGAAACGCTGGAAGACGCATTGGCCTGCTCGGATGAATTTTATGAGCATTTGCCGCCGGTCATGAACCGGCCCGATATTTTTGGGGAACAGGTCATTATGGATCAAAACGACAAGCCGGTCGGCACAGTCGACAAGCTGCTCATCAACGCTCTTGACCTTGGCCTTGACAGGTTGTTGGAAACGGTAAAAAAATATCGCGGCCTCGCTATTCCCGCCCACGTTGATAAAACGTCCTATTCCATTCTGGCAAATCTCGGATATATTCCGCCGGAATACGGGTTTACCTGCATTGAAGTCAAAAACCCGGAAGCCGCCGCGGAGTTCGGCGGGCATAGGATTACCGATTCCGACGCGCACTACCTTGAGGATATTGCGGAACCGGTTCGGTTTCTCAACCTCCACGAAAAAAGCGCCCGCGCTGTTTTAGAAAAACTCAGGTCGAAATAAGAGGAAAAGCCGTCTGCCTTTTTAAGGACAGGCGGCTTTTTATGCAATCTGTTTGATTTTTACTGCATAAAACTGGATGACCCTACAATCTCTGAAAAAGATAAATATCAGTGATTGCAACCCCCATTTTACAGTGCTATAATTGAGCTAAAACAATCAAGGAGGAACCCCTTATGGACTATACCATCCTGGCACCTATCGGGTCGGTGGTTGCACTGCTTTTTGCATTGTACCTTGCCTTAAAGGTAAAGCGCGCCCCTGAAGGCAACGACCTGATGAAAAAAATCTCACTCGCGGTCCGCAAAGGCGCGAATGCCTACCTGAAACGGCAGTACACCGGCGTTATCATTTTCTTTGCCGTAATGTTTATCATCCTGCTGGTACTGGCGCTTCTCGGCTATCTAACCATCTTTGTACCATTCGCCTTTCTGACCGGCGGTTTCTTCTCCGGCCTTTCCGGTTTCATCGGGATGAAAATTGCTACCGCAGCAAACGCGCGTACTGCACATGCTGCGCAGCATAGTCTCAACTCCGGCTTGCGCATTTCCTTTTCATCCGGCGCCGTCATGGGTTTTGTTGTTGTCGGTCTCGGCCTGCTCGATATTTCAATTTGGTATTTCCTGCTGAAAGCTGTTTTTTCCGGCCTGCCGGAGGCAGAACAGGTTCAGGCAATTACCTCCGCCATGCTCACCTTCGGTATGGGCGCTTCTTCCATGGCGCTCTTCGCACGCGTCGGCGGCGGTATTTTTACCAAAGCTGCCGACGTTGGAGCAGATCTTGTGGGTAAGGTCGAAGCGGGCATTCCTGAGGACGACCCGCGCAACCCCGCGGTAATTGCCGACAACGTAGGAGATAACGTAGGCGACGTTGCCGGTATGGGCGCCGACCTGTACGAATCCTATGTCGGCTCCATCATCTCCACCGGTGCGCTTGCCGTTGCCGCCGGGCTTGGTTTCAGCGGCGTTACCATTCCAATGGTTATGGCGGCCATCGGTATTCTCGCTTCTATCATCGGCACCTTCTTCGTGCGCACCAAAGAAGGCGCATCCCAGAAAAACCTTCTCGGAGCGCTGCGGCGCGGCACCTGGATCAGCGCCGTTTTGGTCGCAGGAGCTGCGTTCCCCATTATTTACTTTTTCCTGGGCTCCGACAAAATCGGCCTCTACGGCGCCGTCATATCCGGCCTGCTCGCTGGGATCCTGATCGGTTTCTTTACCGAATACTTCACGTCTGATTCCTATAAGCCTACCAGGAAGCTTGCTAAAACCTCTTTAACCGGTCCGGCAACCATTATTATCGGGGGGATTTCCCTTGGAATGCTCTCCACCGGGCTCCCTGTTATTATTGTAGGTGTTTCGGTTCTTGTCAGCTACTATATCTCGGGTGGTGCTGCTGACTTCAACATGGGCCTTTACGGAATCGGCCTTTCAGCGGTCGGTATGCTCTCCACCCTCGGCATCACGCTGGCGACTGACGCATACGGCCCAGTTGCCGATAATGCTGGCGGCATTGCAGAGATGGCGCACCTGGGCGAGGAAGTCCGGGAACGGACCGACGCCCTCGATTCCCTTGGAAATACCACAGCGGCGACCGGCAAAGGTTTTGCAATTGGTTCTGCGGCCTTGACGGCTCTGGCCTTGATTGCCTCTTATATTGCGGAGGTTAAAATTCTTGCCCCCGACTTCAACTTTGATTTGAGCATTACCAACCCGTCTGTCCTGGTAGGGCTCTTCGTCGGTGGCATGCTCCCATTCCTTTTTGCCTCCCTCACCATGGATGCAGTTGGAAGAGCAGCCCAAAGTATTGTTGTAGAGGTTCGGCGGCAGTTCCGTGAAATCACCGGGCTGATGGATGGAAATGCAGAACCGGATTACGCGAGCTGTGTTGATATCTGCACTAAATCCGCCCAGAAAGAAATGATTTTACCGGCGGTTCTGGCGGTTGTTGCACCAATTGTTGTCGGGCTGATCCTCGGCGTCAATGGTGTTGCCGGTATGCTGGCCGGGGCAACCGTTTGCGGATTTATCCTGGCAGTTATGATGGCCAATTCTGGCGGCGCCTGGGACAACGCCAAAAAGTATATCGAAGGCGGCGAGCATGGTGGCAAAGGCAGCGACGCGCACAAAGCCGCCGTTGTTGGCGACACAGTCGGCGACCCGTTTAAAGACACCTCCGGCCCGTCTATTAATATCCTGATCAAGCTGCTTTCAATGGTTTCCATTGTATTTGCGAGCGTTGTCATTGCGTTCTCACTGATTAAGTAAGCAGCTCATACCAGCGATTTTGTTACCCGCCTGTTGGCTCACAGCAGGTCCTGGGGAAAAAAATAGAATCCTATTGCTTTAAATAAAAAGGCGGCGCGGCGCAACGCCGGCTGCCTTTTATCATTTAATTCCGTATGTACATAAAAGTTTAAGACTGGAGATTTGCAATGGAGTACATTAAACTGCAAAACGCTGATTTTGAAATCCCCAAGCTTTCCCTCGGCACCTGGGCCTTTTCGGGGGCTAAAATCTGGGGGGCAAATGAGGAAAAAGATTCAATAGATGCTATCCACGCCGCGCTGGATGCCGGCATTACCCTGCTGGATACCGCCGAAAAATACGGGGACGGCAAAAGCGAAGAAATCCTGGGCAAAGCGGTTAAAGACCGCCGCGATAAGGCGATTGTCGCCACCAAGATCTACAGCGATTGCCTGCATTATGACGATGTTATCGCCCACTGTGAGGCGAGCCTGAAGCGGCTGGATACCGATTATATCGACCTTTACCAGATCCACTGGCCCAACCCGGAAATTCCGCAGGAGGAAACTTTCCGGGCATTTGAAAAGCTGAAACAGGATGGAAAGGTTCGCGCAGTCGGCGTTTGCAACTATGCCCAAAATGGACTGGAGGAAATTAAGGGTTACGGCGCCGTGACAAACCAGCTTCCCTACTCCCTGATCTGGCGGTTGGTCGAAAAAGGAATTGTCCAGAAAAGCAAGGAAAACGGTATTGCTGTCTGGGCTTATTCTCCTCTGGCACAGGGCCTTTTGACCGGGAAATTCCGCTCAATTGACGACGTGCCGATGGGCCGGCGTGAAACCCGGTTTTATAGCGGGAAATGGCAGCAAGGCCGCCACAATGACGTTGGATTTGAAAAAGAAATATTCGCGTTTCTGGACGTTTTTGCAGATCTTTGCACCGAAACAGGCTATCCGATGGCCACCCTGGCCCTCGCCTTTTTGAAAAATGCAGATGGAGTGGGAAGTATTTTGATGGGCGCGCGGAATGTCGGGCAGCTTGAACAGAACCTAAACGCTTTTAATACCGATGTCCCGGACGACGTAATCCGGCAGATCACCGACCTTTCGGAAGGATTAAAAGCCGCAATGGGCGACAACGCAGACCTCTGGGAAAACCGGAACGGCGGCCGGATGTATTAAAATATGGTTTTGCGGTGTTTTAAAAGGCCGGGCAGGAAATCCTGCCCGGCCTTTTTGCCTATTCAATCCCCCATTCTTTGGGATAGCGCACAACGCCCTCCAAGCGGGAAGCGCCTTCCCGCAAAGGGCAGGCCATATAGTTTTCATCGGGAACATCCAGCTTGGTGCGGATGCCGAACGAACTTGCAGGCCGGTATCCAAAGCGCGGATAATACCCGGCATGGCCCAACAGTACGCTGAACCCATACCCCATTTCTCTTGCGATCTCATGTCCGGCACGGATCAGCGCACCGCCAACTCCCCTCCCTTGAGCGCATGGCAGCACCGCCAGCGGGCCAACCGCAACTGCTGGCGTTTCACCGACCGTGATTTCGGTTACCAGCAGATAACCCACGATTTCACCGTCTTCCTCCGCCACCAAGGCAAGCTCCGGAAGATACGCGGAACTGGCCCGCAGCCGCTCTACAAGCTCCTGTTCATCGCCGTCGCTATGCTCCGCTGAGGCAAACGCCGTCTTTACAAGAGTATAAATTTCCTTATAATCTTCCGGGGTTTCTCTTCTTATTACCGTTTTCATCTTAACCCTCACTTTTATCATGGTTCCACCCTGTTAAAAGGCGGTCAACGCGCATTTTTAAAACTGGCTCCATTTTATCCGTTTTGGTTTAACATGTCAAGAAATATAATCTTTCTGCATTTCAGGACTTTCTCCAAAGATGCTGATATAGAAGTTAGAAGCGCTTTTATAAAAGCTAAAAAGCAAATTTCCATTATTTGTAAAAACAGCACAAAAGTATTATCTCATTTTCTACCCCAAGCCGAACTTTTGCAATTGAACTTTGCAAAAGCTTGCGTTATGATACAAATAAGGAGCTGATGACTGATGCAGAACATATCAATGAACGTGGATTTTTCAAAAAAGCCCATTCCGTTTCCCCATTTCTTCAATGCATTCGGCTACGCGCACTGCGATTACACCTACACGAAGCCGACGAAAAGGCTTTACCGCCACCTCGCCTCCATCGGCCGCGACTTTTACTATATGCGGCTGCACAGCATCCTGACTGCACACGGGGACGGCGACCTTTATCTCCTTACCGAGGGACAGGATTACGGAAATCCCGATCCGAACGGGGGGCGCTGGGTTGACAAGGTTTTTTCAGTAAAGGATGGTAAGCTTTGCTGTGATTGGAAATACGTTGACCAGATTTATGACATCATCCTGGAAAGCGGCGGCCGTCCAATTGTGGAAACCCACTTTATCCCCTCCTGCGCACAGAGCGAAGATTATTATATCCCCAAAGATTTCAACCTCTGGTCCGACATCCTGAAGGCTTTTGTCACCCACTGCATCGAACGTTATGGACGTGAAGAGGTGCAAAAGTGGTACTTTGAAGTCTGGAATGAACCGGACAACCACGAAAAATGGCTGGAGGATTCCTCTACCCTGATGGCTTTTTATGACTACTTTGAGGATGCTATCCACAGCATAGATGATAAAATTAAGGTCGGCGGCCCCGCTGTCAAGCAATGGGAAGGGGCGGAGAAGATTTATTTGGAATTCCTGGAGCACTGCGCCCATGGCCTCAATTACAAAACGGGGCGGTTTGGCACTCGAATCGACTTCATTTCAGTTCACTGCAAGGCGGGATACCCGGAAGACACTAATCCCAATACCGACGTTATGTTCGACTGGGTGAAACGCTACAGCGACCCGGTCAAAAATTATCCGGAATTTAAAGATATAGAGTTTATCAACGATGAATCCGACATTGTTTGGCACGGAAACCTGGGTATTTGGGTTAAGAGCTGGCTCAATTTCAGAAATACCCATTACGCTGCCGGCGTTACCTGCAAGATGATGACCAAATACTGTGACCTCGTCATGGATGACTGGGGCGTCAATCTCAGCATTGTAGACAGTGACAACTGCCACACCCAGTGGGAACGCTACCTCTTCTCAGGCAACCGTTCCCAGGTGACGCCGCTCACCCAATACGGCACCGACGACCTGCTTAAAAAACCGCTCTTCAACGCTTATGTTTTAATGAACCGTCTGGGGGATACCCGTTATAAGGCTGTTTGCACGGAAGAGGGCTTCGGGGATAAATACGGTATTCTCCCCACCTCATCCAACGGCGGTTACGCTGTCATGCTCTGGAATTTTGAGGACGGAATGGAGGACGACGTAAACCCCCGCCGCATTTCCCTGAAACTGGACGGACTGAAGCCGGGAAATTACCGGCTGGCCCATTACAGGATTGATAAAACCCACAGCTCCTCCTACCATATCTGGCAGAAATTTGGAAAACCGGAAAAGATGATTGCCAACCAGGTCAAGGAAATCCGGGCGCATGAAGGGTTGGAACTGTTTGAATCAATCAAAAATATATCTCTTGATGAATCGGCGTCTATTGCGGTAGAACTGCCGATGCACGCGGTCTCCCTCCTCCTGCTGACCCCGGTCAGCAGGACTGCCCCCAAAACTCCGGACGGCTTGTGGGGGGTGCGGGAAAAAGGCCACGCCGGCAACTGCCAGGTTTTCCTGCAATGGGCGCCGAACCGGGAATTTGACTTCAAAAATTACCGGATCTGGAGGAAGGAAGACAGCGGAGAGTATATCCTTGTTTCGGACAGCGAAACAAACAATACCGCGGCGTTTACCGATATGACGGCAAGGCCGGGCGTACGCTATACATATGCTGTTGAGGCGGAGAACTACTCCGGAGAGCGGGGCGGCCTTTCCCCTGAAATCATCATTGACTGACAAAGGAGTGGAATGGTTATGGCAACCCACATGCAGATGGCAAAATTAGACCTGGTGGACGGACCGGGGGAAAACACCCAGCTTGCCGCCGTTTTGGAGGAGCCTTATAAAATTACCCCGGCTTACGCGAAAATCCCGGAGCCCGGCCCGGATGAGGTGCGGGTCAAAATCAAATACACCGGCATCTGCGGCTCCGACCTTGAGGCCTTCCGCGGCACCCGTGCGCCGGAATTTATTACCACGCCTGCACGGCTTGGGCATGAGGTCGGCGGAGTTATCGACAAAATTGGTGAAAACGTCCGCGGGCTTCAGGTTGGCGACCGGGTCACCTGCCGGTATATTTGGGGCGCGTATGCACAGTATATTGTTTGTAAGCCCTTCAACGTCAAGGTTCTGCCGCCTCAGCTCCCTTTAAAGGCGGTCAGCCCTGTCGAAGTACTCCCCGGCATCCTCCACGCGGTAGACCTTGCAAAAATTGACCAGACTAAAAACGTCCTGATTATGGGGCAGGGGGTCAGCGGCCTTTTAATGACCCAGGCGGTCGCCCTTTCCAACCCCAAAAATCTGGTAGTCACCGACCTGTACGACAAAAACCTGGAGCTTGCAAAACGCTATGGAGCCACCCACACCTATAAACTCCCTGCTCATGACGCGAAAACGGCCGATTTCGTCAAAAAGGATTTCCCGGACGGCTTTGACATCGTCATCCCCTGTCTGCTTGAAGGAAACGGAGTGGTAGACGCCATTGACATGGCGGCCGTCTGCGGGAGGATTGTCCTCTACGGCTGCATCGGCGTCTGCAGCGTCCCGATTGATTTCTTCCGCTTCCACCGCAAACGGCTGGAACTCTACAGCACCGAGCCCCGCCGGGACATTGACATGCGGCGTTATTTTGAAGAGGGCGTCCAGTTGATCACCGACGGGCTGATTACGACCGACGGCATTATTACCGACATTGTCCCCCTTTCTGAAATCCAGCGGGCCTTTGACCTGCGCAACACAGGCGGCGAGGATACCATTCACGTTTTGGTGGACTGTGAAAAATAAGGCAAGATACGAAACGGAGCCGGCAATAGAAGCAGCCGACGGTCTGGAAAGAAGGGAGAACCGGTTCACTCCCCGGCAGACTGATATGGACATACAAACAGGGAGGCCTTTTAAAAAGGCCTCCCTGTTTTACCTGTCAAAAAGCGAAGTTGTAACAGTATGGGCTAAGTATCTCAGGCGCGTGAGTTGTCCCGCTCAAATAGTTTTGCTGGCCATTAAAAGCCAGCTCCAGGGGCGCCTTTTCAGCTTAGGGCAGGGATCAGATACTGAATCGTGCACTCCACCGCTAAGACGGCTCCGCAGGCGGACAGCGCTACGGTTAACAACCCCTTTTCCAAATAGGAGAGCACGATGGCCACAAGGAAACCTGCCGCTGCCGACCAGACGCTGTCGGTTGAAAAAAGGATTTCCGGGAAGGTCATCGCCCCCAGGACCGCATACGGAATATAGTAAAGGAAAGACTGGATCCATTCGTTTTCCAGTTTCCTTTTAAAGACGGCAAGCGGGACCATCCGGATAAGATATGTAACGCCAGCCATAACGGCAAGGTTCAACCAGAAACCAGTTTTCATCAACCCACCTCCCTTTCCCGGTGAACAGGGAAGCAAAACGCACCGAGCCCAGCGGCGGAAACCGCGCAGATGATGATAACAAATCCGCCCGATATTTCCCTAAGCCCTGGTGTAAATCGAAAAATACAACTGAGCAGCACTGAAAAAAGAACGACTTTCAAAACCGGGCGGAAGTGTTTTGCCGGCGGGATGATTATGGCTAAAAACATGCCGTAAATAGCAATTCCCAAGGCAGATTGAACAATTGCCGGAAGCAGGCTGCTGGCAGCCGCCCCAATCAGCGTTCCGAACGCCCAGCCAAAATAGGGCATTAAGATTAAGCCGTAGAGGTACCGCTTGCCCACTTCCCCTTTTTTACTGCTCGCCACAGCAAAGATTTCATCGGTATTGCAAAAGGCAATCAATATCCGGTCAAGCAGGTTAACCGACCGGTGGAGCTTTTGAGAAAGGGAAAGGGACATCAATGCGTACCGCATGTTGATGATAAACTGGGTCAGCGCCATCTCAATGCAGGAACCGGATGCGGCAAGCAAAGGCAGCCCTGCAAACTGTCCCGCCGAGGTGACATTAAGCATAGAAACAAGCACTGCCGCCCATACAGGAAGCCCCGCCGCGACCGCCATCATCCCAAAGGTAAAGGATACCGACAGGTATCCCAGGCCTATGGGGACACCGTCCTTTAGACCAAGGCGGAAACTGTTTACAACCAATTTTCCCGCCGCTGTATTCATTTCCTTTTCCATGGATAAAGCTCCTTTACCGCCAAATTATACTGAAAACCCGTAAAAAAGCGCTTCTGTTAAAAAAACGGAAGCGCTTTTTCATCAGTTCGGCTGAACATTGAAAAGTGACATTAAAAACGGGATCACCCAAATTAAAAACAAAATTAACGCCACGGCGCAACCGGAGGTGGCCAAAATCCGCTTGAGTTGAGTTTTAGCCGAACCTTCATCTTCCTCTGAAAAATAAGGCTCACCCTGGTCAAAATCAAACTTTTTTTCGCACTCTTCGCATAGATTATGCTCAGAAAGGCTGTCCACCTTTTTACGGCATAACATACAACGCATCATACTTGATCTCCTTCAAAAGAATCCTGGAGGAACAGCGATCCCAAAACTAAAAAAGATACTGCCGTCCACGACATACGGTTCGGATACCGGGTTGACCAGCGTCCCTCGCTGACATCCTCACCGGTTTTGGCGTTCATAATCATCGGAAATCCGGAGCGGATCAACGCATCACAATAACGTCTGGCAATCTTCCGCGCAAGCTCCTCTTCGCCACACTCCCGCAGTCCAAGGCAGATCAGCAACTGCGCCGGTGCAAGGACCGGCCCGCACAGCCAACCGACTTCGCGGTAATGATCGCTGCTTAACCGCTCGCCAGCCAATCCGTAAGGCGTCAGCCAGGCCTCCTCCTCAGAGAGTGCCTCTGCCATCTTCCGGATCATCTCTTCCGGCAGCCGTTTGCCGAGCAGGAGCGGCAGGAAAGAAGCCAGGCTCTCACATTTCACCCACTCGTGTGTCTCATTCAAACGGGAAGTAAACCGCTCCCCATTCCAGAAAAACTCCTTCATTTTCGCGAGCATTTCCTCCGCCCGTTCTTTCCACATCCGTTCCTCATAAAACCTGCCAAGCTCACCCGCAAGGACAGCCAGCTGCTCCATTGAAAGGATCAGATAAGTGGCAAGGTCAGGGGATTCGGCCGGAACACCCTGCCGGAAAAGGGAACAATCGTCCCAGCCTGCCTCATCAGCAGCATCGTACTGGGCAATTCCGTCCCGGTCAGTATCCCGGTAAGAGAGCCACCAATAAACAAGACGGGCAAGACCTTCATAAAGAAATGCACGCTCTTTTTGCGGTACGAAAGAAAAATCTGTATATTGGCTCAAAAAGGCCAGCGCAACCCCGTGGAGAGGCGGTTTTGTCCCGCTGAAACTTCGAACAGAATCGTTAATCGTATCCGGCAATTCTCCATATTCATCCTGATAATAGAACATTGAGAGCATCAACTTCCACGCATATTCCGGGTTTCGGTACTGTCCCATTGCATGGTAGCATTGCTGCCAGTTAGAGGTGCAGCGGTGGATCCCCTTATTCATATAGATAATATCAGAGCCGTCAATTGGAATAATATGCGACCAGACCAGATAAGCCGCCAAAATCCGGCTAGCTTCATATTCTGCGGGAAGAACCGGAACCGTCTTCATATACTCGGCAAACTCTTCCACAATTTCCCTGATGCAATTGTCAAAGGAGGGATACTCCCGCATACGAAAAGCGTTGGCAAGGTAAAGGTGAACGGCCAAATCGACCCTGCCAGTCTCGTCGGGACGGAATAAAAAGCTGGTTTCCTTCGGGGTGCTCTTAATCACATCAAAGCCGGAGGTGACTTCCATTGTCCCTTTTACCGGGCAGAACAACAACTTTGGAAGCGGCCCCATGACGACCTCCCAGCTTCCATCATTCCTGGTTTTGGCAATCTCGTGGAACGCAAGGGGAGGAGCGAGGAAAACGTCAGCTCCGCTTGCCTCAATCCGCAGGATGTCCCCCTTTTGCAGGCAAAGACGGGCACTCCCACCCTCGTAGTCCAATGTAACGCAAAGCGGCGTCGCAGTCGCCCGATAAGGAATTTCCTCTCCGTTTCGCTGAAGGACAACCGGAAACAGTTTTCCGCAGCGGGCTTGCTGACCAGGCGCCGCAGTGTCAAGCGCGGAAAGAAGGGCGCAGGCATAGACTCGCTCCCGGTCGTCTTCCTTCCAGGCTCCTAAATAATAAAAAGCGCCTCGGCGGCCATAGGAAATTCGTGTCAAATCATATTGAATATCTTCATACATAAAACACTTTCATCCTTTCAAGTAGATTTTAAGGGTAACTGCGTTTTAAGTATATCATATTTTGAAAAGCCATACAATTGAAGGATAAAAAATTATAATGCTGCTACCGCATTCGGTAACGGCTGCACTTTTACATGATGAAATTATTAATAGATAGAATAGACCCGCTTTAAGCGACAAAAAAGCACGGTGAAATTTCACCGTGCTTTTATTCCGGTTATACCAACTCAATAATTGCCATCTCCGCAGCGTCTCCGCGGCGCGGTCCAATTTTTACGATCCTCGTATAGCCGCCGTTTTTCTCAGCGTATTTCGGAGAGATCTCATCCAGAACCTTTTTGGCAACGGATTCTTTGGTGATATAAGAATAAACCTGACGTTTGTTGTGAAGGGAACTGTCCTTGCCAATGGTAATCATTTTCTCAGCCATAGCGCGTACTTCTTTTGCACGGGTTACAGTCGTTTCAATTTTACCATTCTCAAGCAAGTAGGTAACCATCGCTCTGAGCATTGCTTTTCTATGATCAGTGCTTCTGCCCAGCTTTCTGCTTCCTGCCATTTGAATTCACTCCTTACCCCACGTGTTTCCCGGGAAATCCGGAAAACCTTGGTATTATTCGTCGCCGCTGTTTAAGTTAAAACCAAGGTTTTTGAGCTTCTCAACAACCTCTTCCAGCGACTTTCTGCCGAGGTTTCTGACCTTCATCATGTCGTCCTCGGATTTGTTGATCAAATCTTCAACCGTGTTGATGCCCGCGCGTTTCAAGCAGTTAAACGAACGCACAGACAGGTCAAGCTCCTCAATAGTCATCTCAAGGACTTTTTCTTTGCCCTTGTCGTCTTTTTCTACCATGATTTCCGTGGTATACGCTTCTTCAGACAAATCTATAAACAGATTCAGATGCTCGTTGAGAACCTTGGCGCCCAGAGAAACAGCCTCTTTAGCGGAAATGGTCCCGTCGGTCCAAATTTCCAGAGTCAGTTTGTCGTAGTCGGTAATCTGGCCGACACGAGTATTTTCCACGGTGTAATTCACTTTGAGCACGGGCGTATAAATGCTGTCTACCGGAATAACGCCGATAGAGGACTGGAGATTCTGCTTGTTCCGCTCGGAAGGGACATAACCCCTGCCGCGGTCAATAACAATCTCCATATACAGCTTCGCGCCCTGTGAAAGGGTTGCAATATGCATACCCGGATCGAGAATTTCGACTTCGCTGTCTGCTTTGATGTCACCGGCTGTGACTTCGCACTCGCCTTCTGCCTCAATATAAATGGTTTTCGGCGCCTCGCCGTGAATCTTAGCGATCAGCCCTTTGATGTTCAGAACAATCTCAGTGACGTCTTCTTTCACGCCAGGGATGGTTGAAAACTCGTGTTGCACACCGTCGATCTTGATCGATGTGACAGCAACACCAGGTAGCGAGGAGAGCAGCACACGTCTTAAACTGTTGCCCAGCGTTGTGCCGTAGCCGCGCTCGAGTGGCTCGAGAATAAATCTGCCGTATGTTCCGTCCGATTTAATTTCTGCCGTCTCAATTCTTGGCTTTTCGATTTCAATCATTTATAACCCTCCTGTTTGCATGCCCAACGCGTACGATGAGCTAGAATGTTTCGACCGGCGAACCGGTTTTGCCGCCATCCAGTTCATGATGCAAAGCGTAAAAACCGTATGGAATTTACGCTTGCCCTGCACATGAAACAGTAATCCGGATTGATTACTTGGAATACAGCTCGACAATGAGATGTTCTTCAACGTCAAGGTCAATGTCCTCACGGTTCGGCAGCCGGGCTACTTTCCCATTGAGGGTTTCCTTATTCAGTTCAAGCCACATTGGAACCGGGCGTGCACCGGTAGACTCCAAAACAGCCTTTATTTTGTCACTGGAACGGCTCTTGTCACAGATGGTAATTTCATCGCCTTCTTTTACAAGGAAAGAAGGAATATTGACTTTCTTGCCGTTTACCAGATAGTGGTTATGGACAACCAGTTGTCTTGCCTCTGCTCTGGAAGTCGCAAAACCAAGACGGTAAACGACATTGTCCAGACGGGTTTCAAGAATTCTCAAGAGGTTTTCACCGGTCATGCCGGCTTTACGCTCTGCCATATCGAAATATTTTGCGAACTGTCCTTCCAGAACGCCGTAGTAACGTCTGGTTTTCTGTTTCGCTCTCAGCTGAATTCCATATTCAGACACTTTTTTGCGGCTTTGTCCGTGCTGGCCGGGAGCATAGCCCCTTCTGGCGATCGCACATTTATCGGAATAGCACCGTTCGCCTTTCAAGAACAGCTTCTGTCCTTCACGACGGCACATTCTGCAAACCGCACCGGTATATCTTGCCATTTAGTTACACCTCCAAATTTGCACTCTTATACACGTCTTCTTTTCGGCGGACGGCAGCCGTTATGCGGAATCGGGGTAACGTCTTTAATCATGGTTACCTCAAGACCCGCGGACTGCAGCGCTCTGATAGCAGCCTCACGTCCGGAGCCGGGGCCTTTTACAAATACTTCAACAGTTTTAAGCCCATGCTCCATTGCAGCTTTCGCAGCGGTCTCCGCAGCGGTCTGAGCAGCAAACGGAGTGGATTTTCTGGAACCGCGGAAGCCAAGGCCGCCTGCGGACGCCCAAGAAAGCGCATTGCCCTGTGTATCGGTAATCGTTACCATAGTGTTATTGAAAGTGGACTGGATATGAACGGCACCACGCTCAATATTTTTACGTTCACGACGTCTGCGAATCGTAGTCTTCTTAGCATTCTTAACAGCCATGTGTTCTTATCCTTTCCTGTTATTTCTTTTTGTTCGCTACGGTCTTTACCGGACCTTTGCGGGTACGGGCATTGGTTTTGGTTCTCTGCCCACGGACCGGCAAGCCCTTGCGGTGGCGTACGCCACGGTAGCAGCCAATCTCGATCAGTCTCTTGATATTCAGCGCCACATTTCTGCGAAGGTCGCCTTCAACATCAAGGTTTTTGTCGATGTAATCACGCAGTGCAGCCTCATCCGCTTCGGTCAGATCCCGTACTCTTGTGTCGGGATTGATACCGGTCGCTTCAATGATTTTCTTTGCGGTTGCATTACCGATGCCATAGATATAAGTGATACCGACTTCGATCCTCTTATCTCTTGGCAAGTCAACTCCAGCTATACGAGCCATTTTTTACCTTGCACCTCCAGTGCTTGACGAAAGCCCTTCCCTCCCTGTGCATTACAGGTTTACAGGAACTCATTTCCGTCTGCTTGATTTATATGAACTTATGGTTCAACAAAATGAAATTAACCCTGACGCTGTTTGTGTTTCGGGTTCTGACAGATTACCATGATACGGCCTTTCCGTTTGATAATCTTGCATTTTTCACAGATGGGTTTAACCGAAGGTCTTACTTTCATCTGAAATACCTCCCTCAAAGGCCCGCGCCGCCAAAAGCGGGTACGGGGATAAACTATTCTTACAAAGCAACAGCAAGTACCAAATTCCGCAGAAAGCCGCGGAATTACCCGCTGAAAGCGGGCTGGGAACCGGAACTTGTACCCGGAACCCAATGCCAGTTATTTCGAACGCCAGGTAATGCGTCCTTTGGATAAATCATACGGCGACATTTCAACCGTTACCTTGTCGCCCGGCAGAATACGGATAAAGTTCATCCGCAGCTTGCCTGATATATGCGCTAAGATCTTGTGGCCGTTTGCCAGCTCCACCTGAAACATTGCATTTGGAAGAGCCTCTACAACAACGCCCTCAATTTCAATTACATCATCTTTCGCCAAGCAAATACCTCCCTCATTCGAAATCCGGCTGCCGTCCCCCGTACTGAAAGGGCCACAGCATCCGCCTCAGCATTGTATTGCCGTGAATTTCACGCAAATTAAGCTTTTCTCTGGTACCAATCAAGTGTTTTGGATTCTTCCGTTTCGGGTGCTCCAGCTTCCGTTCCTTGCCGTCCGCCACAAGCGGCCAGCCGTCCTGAAAAGCAATAACCACACCGAACCTCCCCCTGTCATGGCCTGCTGTGGATTTTACCACCAAGCCTTCCGTCAGCTGCATTAAAACCACCTCACGCCCTGGTCAAAATGACCGGACCGTCGCCCGTAATGGCAATGGTATGTTCGAAATGTGCCGAAAGACTGCCTGAGGCCGTTTTAACCGTCCAGCCATCTGCAAGCACGTTCACGCCCTCGCCTTTGATGTTGATCATCGGTTCGATTGCCAGCGTCATTCCCGCTGCAAGACGTACACCCCTGCCGGGGGTGCCGTAGTTTGGAACTTCTGGGGATTCGTGGAGCTTGCGTCCAACACCGTGGCCTACAAACTGTTTAACCACCGCGTATCCCCTGCTTGTGACATATGCTTCGACCGCGTGGGAGACATCACCAATCCGGTTGCCCACCCGCGCCATCTTAATTCCTTCATAAAGGCTTTGTTCGGTAACGTCCATCAACGCTTTAGCCTCGGGCGATACCTCGCCCACGGCAAAGGTTGCCGCATTGTCGCCATGAAACCCATCAATATAAGCGCCCACGTCTACCTTGACAATATCACCCGGCTGGATGATCCGCCTTTTGCTTGGAATACCGTGGATTACCTCGTCGTTGATGGAAATACAGGCACAGCCGGGAAAACCGCCGTATCCGAGGAAAGAAGCCTTAGCCCCTTTCGAATAGATGAATTCCCGAATGATGGTATCCAGCTCGTGGGTACTCATCCCCGCTTTCACCTGCTCCCCCGCAAGCTTTAACGCCTGCGCGGAAATGGTACAGGCTTTGCGCATCAGCTCCAACTCACGAGCCGTTTTCAGAGAAATCATGTCAAGCCTCCACAGCTTTGAGGGTCAGGGCGGTCGTATCCTTAACTTCCTCCTGCCCTTCGACAATTACAAGTTTGCCGGTTTTCTGGTAATACTCCTTCAAAGGCTCCGTCTGCTCATGGTAAACATGAAGACGGTCTTTGACGGTATTTGGATGGTCATCCTTGCGCTGTACGGTGTTACCACCGCATTTATCACAGGTTCCCTCCACCTTGCTGGGTTTGTAATCGAGATGATAGGACGCGCCGCACTTCTCGCAAACCCGGCGGCCGGACAGCCTTGCCATTATCTTTTCGTCCGCTACCTCAATATCGATCACCCGGTCAATCCGGATACCCATCTGGTCAAGCGCTTCCGCCTGGGGAACAGTACGTGGGAAGCCATCCAGAATAAAGCCCTTCTCACAGTCACTCTTGACAAGGCGCTCTTTGATGATAGCAATTACGATTTCGTCCGGGACGAGCTGTCCGGCATCCATATAGGATTTCGCCTTCAGCCCTGTTTCAGTCCCGTTTTTCAATGCTTCACGAATGATATTGCCGGTCGAAATAGTCGGGATACCGAGGTGTTCGGAAACAACCTCAGCCTGGGTTCCTTTGCCAGCGCCCGGAGCACCTAAAAAAATCAGGTTCATAAAGTCCCTCCGTTATTCTAAAAATCCTTTGTGATGTCTCATGGTAATCTGAGACTCGAGCGTCCTCATTGTTTCCAGCGCAACACCTACAACAATCAGGATAGACGTACCGCCAATGGCGATATTAATTCCGCTGACGTTGGTGAAGATGATTGGGAAAATCGCAATAATACCAAGGAAGATAGCCCCAACAAAGGTGATTTTAGAAAGAACTTTGGAAATAAAGTCGCTGGTGGGTTTACCCGGCCGGATTCCAGGGATAGCTCCACTGTTCTTGCGGAGATTATTGGCAATTTCAATCGGATTATACTGAATCGCCACATAGAAGTAGTTAAACCCGATAATCAGGACAAAATAGATAATTCCGTACCAGATACTGGTGTAGTTGAAAATATCTAAAAAGCCTTTCCAGAAACTGCCCTCAGCCGGCTGGAAGAAAGCTGCAATCGTACCTGGAATAGATACAAAAGAGCTCGCAAAAATGATCGGCATAACGCCGCTCATGCTGACTTTAATTGGAATATGGGAATTCTGCCCGCCGTACATCTTCCGCCCAACAACGCGTTTGGCGTACTGGACCGGAATCCTGCGTTCAGCATTTGTCATCAATACAATAAACGCAATGATGAGTACAAAAATCACTGCAATCAACGGAATCAGAACATAATAAAGCGGGTTGTTCATATTCCAGTAAGTGACCAGTGTGCCAATCATGTTTGGCCCGCGAGAGATGATACCAGCGAACAGGATAATGGAAATACCATTTCCAATGCCCTTTTCATTGATCCGCTCACCAAGCCAGACAATAACTGCGGTGCCGGCTACAAAGGTAACAACAATGACGCATGCCACAAAAAAGCCTGTTTTGCCGGCCATGTATGTGCCGCTGATTGCACCGGAGTTGCGCGCCAAAAAGTAGTACGCAATACCCTGAAGCAACGCCAGCGCAAAGGTAGTGTAGCGGGTAATTTTTGCAATTTTTTTCCGCCCTTCCTCGCCCTCCTTGGACAACCTCTCAAGCGGAGGAATAGCCACGGTGAGCAGCTGGATGATAATGGACGCGTTGATATACGGGGTGATCGACATTGCAAAGAGGGTTGCACTGGCAAACGCGCCGCCCGTCATAACATCGAGGTAACCCAGAAAATCGCCGCCCGACTCAATCATCGCCTTCAGCGCACTCGGGTCCAAGAAAGGAACTGGAATTGCAGAGCCGATTCTGAAGATAACAATAATCAACAGAGTATAAAGGAGTTTTTTCCTTGTTTCAGGAATTGCCAATGCGTTTCGAATTGTCTGAAACATTTTGCCCTCCATTCCGCTTGATAACGAAAATGTGTTTAAAACACGCGGTCAATTATAAAGTTTCCGCAGCGCCGCCGGCTTTTTCAATCTTCTCTTTCGCACTGGCAGAGAAAGCGGCAGCTTTCACGGTCAGCTTCTTGGTAAGTTCACCGTTGCCGAGGACTTTAACGCCGTCAAGCTCTTTACGAACAATACCAGCAGCCATGAGAGCCTCTAAATCGACAACCGCACCGTCGTCAAATTTATTGAGGTCTGCAACATTGACCGTGGAATACTTGGTAGCAAAAATGTTGTTGAACCCTCTTTTCGGAACACGTCTCTGAAGGGGCATCTGTCCGCCTTCAAAGCCCGGCCGTACGCCGCCGCCCGAACGAGCGTTCTGGCCTTTATGGCCTTTACCGGCAGTTTTACCGTTACCGGAACCAGCGCCGCGCCCTTTGCGCTTAACGTCATGGTTGGAACCAGCCGCCGGAGTTAACTCGTGCAGTTTCATCTTAACCTCCATTCCGCCGCCTGTCTAAAGCGGCAAATGCCTTTTAACCATGGTTTCAAACGAAACCCAATTAGCCTTCTACAACTTCAACCATGTGAGCAACTTTTGCAAGTTTACCTCTGGTAGCCTCGTTGTCAGGCTGCGCGGAAACGTCACCAATTTTGCGAAGCCCCAGCGCATTTACCGTGGCGATCTGATCTTTTTTTCTGCCGGAAAGACCTCTCACGAGCTTTACTTGGATCATTTTATCTGCCATGAGTAAAATCCTCCCTTACCCTAAAATTTCTTTTACGGATTTGCCTCTGATCTCTGCCATCTGCTCAGCCGTACGCAGGGATGCAAGTCCGTTGATAGTCGCTCTTACAACGTTGCAGGGATTATTGGAACGCAGAGCCTTGGTTCTGATATCCTTAATGCCTGTAACTTCAATAACAGCACGAACAGGGCCGCCGGCGATAACGCCAGTACCTTCCGGAGCAGGATTCATCAAAACGCGTCCGGCGCCAAATTTGCCGATCACTTCATGAGGAATTGTGGTGCCGTTGATAGAAATCTTCATAAGATTTTTCTTCGCGTCTTCAATCCCCTTGCGGATGGCATCCGGAACCTCGCCGGATTTGCCAAGGCCAAAACCGACGATATCGTTGCCGTCACCAACAACGACCAAGGCAGCGAATTTAAAGATACGGCCTCCCTTAACGGTTTTAGAAACGCGGTTAATAGCAACCACTTTTTCTTTCAAATCATATGCGTTAGCATCTATAATAGCCAAATGAATACCTCCTCTTAAAACTTGAGGCCGCATTCGCGGGCTCCCTCAGCCAGTTCCAAAACCCGGCCGTGGTAAATGTAACCGCCGCGGTCGAAAACGACCTCTTCGATTCCCTTTTCCAAGGCTTTCTTTGCAACCAACTGGCCTACTTTACGAGCGCCTTCCTTGTTGGAGCCGCTTCCTTCAAAATCTTTTTCAATCGACGAAGCCGCAACAAGAGTAACGCCGTTGACGTCATCTATGATCTGCGCATAGATGTTCTTTGAGGAGCGGAATACATTAAGGCGTGGACGCTCAGGTGTACCGCTGATCTTAGCACGGACTCTGCGGTGTCTTTTGATTCTGGAATTGATTCCAGCAGTCTTTTTCACCATTCTAAGTCAACTCCTTTAATTACTTCTTGCCCTTACCGGCTTTACCTTCTTTACGCTGAATATATTCGCCAGCATACTTAATACCTTTGCCTTTATACGGCTCCGGCGGACGTTTTTCGCGAACTTCAGCGGCAAACTGACCGACTTTCTGTTTGTCCGGCCCCGAGATTATAATTTTATTCGGGCTCGGAACTTCAATAGAGATATCAGCGTTCTCTGAGAAAACTACCTGGTGTGAAAAACCAAGGTTCATCACAAGGTCTTTTCCCTGCTTCGCCGCACGGTAACCAACACCGTTAATCTCAAGTTCTTTCGTAAAACCGCTGGTAACGCCCTCTACCATATTTGCAATCAGGGTACGGGTCAAACCATGCAGGCTTTTGTGTTCTTTATCCTCGCTCGGGCGGTTCACGTTAATAACGCTTCCGTCAAGAGCAACCAGCATATCTTTATGAAAATCTCTTTCAAGTGTTCCCTTGGGACCTTTGACAACAATATGGTTGCCGTTGATCTTTACGTCTACACCGGAGGGAACATCGATGGGCTTTCTACCAATACGTGACATACGACGCTTACCTCCTTTTACCAGATAAACGCGAGAACTTCGCCGCCGACGTTCGCTTTGCGCGCCGCTTTGTCAGTCATGAGTCCTTTAGAAGTGGAAAGAATTGCCACACCAAGGCCTTTCATAACTTTCGGCATATCCTCAACGTTTGTATAAATACGCAGGCCCGGTTTGGAAACTCTGCGCAAACCTGTAATCACCTGGGACTTGTTTTCACCGTATTTTAATGTAATACGGATGATCCCCTGCTTTCCGTCTTCAATGACCTGAAAGCTTTTTACATAACCCTCGTCAACAAGAATTTGGGCAATTGCCTTTTTCATGTTGGATGCGGGTATATCCACCGTGTCGTGTTTTGCTGTATTTGCGTTCCGGATCCGGGTGAGCATATCAGCAACTGTATCGGTGATTTGCATGCCGTCAACCTCCTTTGCTTCTAGCAGCTTACCAGCTTGCTTTTTTCACGCCCGGGATCTGGCCCTTGTAAGCCAGCTCTCTGAAACAGATACGGCAGATGCCGTATTTTCTCAGATAGGCGTGCGGTCTTCCGCAGATTTTACACCTGTTATAGGCACGGGTGGAAAACTTCGGCTCTCTCTGCTGTTTTACCTTCATGGACGTTTTAGCCATTGATTGTTTCCTCCCTTATTTTTCAAACGGAGCGCCCATGAGAGACAAAAGCTCTCTGGCCTCTTCATCTGTTTTTGCAGTGGTGACAAAGCAGATATCCATACCTCTGACCTTGTCAATCTTATCATAATCAATCTCTGGGAAAATGAGCTGCTCTTTCAGGCCCATGTTGTAGTTGCCGCGCCCGTCAAAGGAGTTCGGGTTGATCCCCCGGAAGTCTCTTACACGGGGGAGAGCAACGTTGAACAGACGGTCGACAAACTCATACATATTTTCGGCGCGCAGGGTAACTTTTGCGCCAATATCCATTCCCTCACGGAGTTTAAAGTTCGCTACAGATTTTTTCGCCTTGCAAACGATTGGTTTCTGGCCGGTGATAGCCGCCAGATCAGCCATAATCGCGTCGATAACCTTGCTGTTGTCACGTGCTTCGCCGCAGCCAACATTGATTACAACCTTTTCAAGCTTCGGAATCTGCATGACGCTTTTGTAGCCAAACTTTTTCATCATAGCAGGGGCAATATCTTTCACATAAGCATCTTTCAGTCTTGCCATGTTTTTTCCTCCTCACTTAAAAGGTTGCGCCGCATTTTTTACAAAGGCGCTCTTTTTTGCCGTCCTCGGCAACTTTATGGCCAACTCTTGTCGGCTTTTTGCATTTCGGGCAGACCAGCTGAACCTTGCATGCATAAATTGGGGACTCGGCTTTTACGATACCGCCGGTTTCACCCATTCTTTTCGGTTTTACGTGTTTGCTGATGATGTTGCAGCCTTCCACGATTACCTTCTGCTCGGAAGGGCTGACTTCCAGGACCTTGCCCTGTTTGCCTTTGTCCTTGCCGGTCAGGATAACAACCATATCCTCGCTTTTAACGTGTACTTTATTCATTCTAAGCGCACCTCCAATCAAAGTACTTCGGGCGCAAGCGAAAGGATCTTGAGATATTCTTTCTCACGGAGCTCTCTCGCAACAGGCCCAAAAATACGGGTGCCTCTCGGGTTTTTATCATCACGGATGATAACAGCCGCGTTTTCGTCGAAACGGATATAAGTACCGTCGTCACGACGAACCCCTTTCGCGGAACGGACGATAACTGCTTTTACTACATCGCCTTTTTTAACAACGCCGCCGGGTGTTGCTTTTTTGACTGAAGCAACAACAACGTCGCCAATATTAGCGTACCTTCTGCGGGAACCGCCCAACACACGGATACACATAAGCTCTTTCGCACCGGTATTGTCGGCAACCTTCAGGTAACTCTGCATCTGTATCACAGTGCATGCCTCCTTTCGGCATCATTATTTCGCTTTTTCAATAATCTCTAAAACTCTCCATCTTTTGTCTTTGGACAAAGGACGGGTTTCCATAATTTCCACCTTATCGCCAATGTTGCAGACGTTGCCTTCATCATGGGCTTTAAGCTTAACGGTGCGTTTGATAATCTTTTTATAAAGAGGATGTCTTACATTGTCGGCAATGGAAACGACAACCGTTTTGTCCATTTTGTTGCTGACAACCGTGCCTACCCTCGTTTTTCTGAGGTTTCTCTCACTCACAGCCAAATCCCCCTTCCTTACTTCTCAGCGGTTTCCTTGAGTTCGCGCTCGCGAAGAACAGTTTTGTAACGAGCAATATCTCTTTTTACAGCCTTGATGCGCTGCGGATTCTCAAGCTGGTTGACCGCGAGCTGGAAGCGCAGATTGAAAAGCTCCGCTTTCAAATCGCTCACCTTCTGGTTAATCTCGGTAAGTGACAAGTCACGAATTTCTACAGCTTTCATTATTGCTCACCGCCTGTCTGTTCCTTAGATACGAATTTACATTTGATCGGCAGCTTATGCATAGCAAGACGCATAGCCTCTCTGGCAGCTTCTTCGGAAACGCCGGCGATCTCAAAGAGAACCCTGCCCGGCTTTACGACAGCCACCCAATACTCCGGGGAACCTTTACCGGAACCCATTCGGGTTTCAGCCGGTTTTTCGGTAACCGGTTTATCCGGGAAAATTTTAATCCAAACCTGACCGCCACGTTTGATGTAACGGGTCATGGCAATACGGGCCGCCTCAATCTGGTTAGAGGTGATCCATGCCGGCTGCAAGGCCTGCAGGCCATACTCGCCGTGAGAAACCGTGTTGCCACGGGTTGCTTTACCAGTCATGCGCCCTCTGTGGACACGACGGTATTTTACGCGCTTCGGTAACAGCATTACTTGCTACCTCCTTCCCTACGGGGTCTTCTGCGGTTGTCGGTTCTCGAGTTTCTTTCATTTCTGCGGGCGGAAGAAGCTCCAACCTCACCTTTGAGAACCTCACCTTTATAAATCCATGTCTTTACGCCAATTTTGCCGTAGGTAGTATTCGCTTCAGCAAAACCGTAGTCAATATCAGCACGGATAGTCTGAAGGGGAATTGTCCCTTCGTGATAGCTTTCGGAACGGGCAATTTCAGCACCGCCCAGACGGCCGGAAACGGTGGTCTTGATCCCTTTTGCACCAAGTCTCATCGTTCTGCCAATACACTGTTTCATCGCACGTCTGAAAGAAATTCTGCGCTCAAGCTGGGAAGCAATGTTCTCAGCAACCAGCTGTGCGTTAAGATCCGGCTGTTTTACCTCAACGATGTTGATTAACACCGTTTTCCCAAGCATTTTCTGCAGGGTAGCGCGGAGTTTTTCAATTTCAGACCCGCCGCGGCCAATGACAAGCCCCGGTTTTGCGCAATGGATATGAATTCTGACTTTAAGAGCGTCGCGCTCGATTTCGATCCGCGGAACGCCTGCTGCGTACAAGTTCTTTTTCAAATATTTACGAACCTTGTAATCCTCAACGAGAGTGTCGCCGAAAGCAGCATCGTTAACAAACCAGCGGGAATCCCAGTCTTTGATAACGCCCACTCTAAAGCCGTGTGGGTTTACTTTCTGTCCCATAGTTTACCTCCTCTTTCAGCTTATTCCTTTTCCTTCAGGACCAGGGTGATGTGCGAAGTTCTTTTAAGCACTTTAAACGCTCTGCCCTGCGCTCTCGGACGGATCCGTTTCAGGGTCGGTCCCGGGCACACAAAGCACTCCGCTACATAAAGCTCGTCTCTGTTCATATTGTGATTATTTTCGGCGTTAGCAATAGCTGATGCCAGAAGTTTTACCAGAGGCTCACACGCGGCTTTCGGTGTGTTTTTCAAGATCGCCATAGCGAGGTCGGCCGGCTTATTGCGGATTAAATCCAGAACAATCTGAACCTTTCTCGGGGCGATACGGGCATGTCTGAGGTAAGCCCTTGCTTCCATTCAAAATCCTCCTTCCGGCCTATTTCTTACCGTTATTTGATGTCTTGGAACCAGCATGGCCCTTATAGGTTCTGGTCGGAGCAAACTCGCCGAGCTTGTGTCCTACCATATCCTCAGTCACATAGACCGGAACATGCTTGCGTCCATCGTGAACTGCAAACGTATGACCAACAAAATCCGGGAAAATGGTGGAAGCGCGGCTCCAGGTCTTCAGGACGACCTTTTCCCCGTTTTCGTTCATTTTCTGAACGCGTTCCAACAGAACCGGCTGTACATATGGTCCCTTCTTAACACTTCTGCCCATAGATTCATCTGTCTCCTTTCCGATTACTTCGCATTTCTGCGTTTTACGATAAACTTATCGGAGCGATGATGTTTCGCACGGGTCTTGTAACCCAGGGTCGGTTTACCCCAAGGCGTAACAGGTCCGGGACGTCCGATAGGAGATTTACCTTCACCACCGCCATGCGGATGGTCGTTCGGGTTCATAACGGAACCACGCACACTCGGGCGCCAGCCCATGTGACGTTTTTTACCGGCTTTACCGATGTTGGTGTTCTCATGGTCGGTATTGCCGACCTGGCCGATAGTAGCCATGCAGTTCGCCGGAATATTTCTCTGCTCGCCGGAGGGGAGACGGATCAGCGCATAAACGCCCTCTTTCGCCATCAGCTGCGCCATGTTGCCGGCGGATCTTACCAGCTGCGCACCTTTACCCGGGTAGAGCTCGATGTTGTGAATAACGGTACCAACCGGAATTGCACTCAGCGGAAGGGCGTTTCCCGGTTTGATGTCCGCGTCTGCGCCGGCTCTTACGGTATCGCCGATTTTCAAGCCGATCGGCGCAATGATGTAGCGCTTCTCGCCGTCCTCATACTGTACAAGCGCAATGTGGGCCGAGCGGTTCGGGTCATACTCAAGAGTCATAACCTGAGCGTTCATGCCGACCTTGTCGCGTTTGAAGTCAATAACGCGGTATTTTTTTCTGTTTCCGCCGCCGTGGTGGCGAACAGTGATTCTGCCGTAGCTGTTGCGTCCGGAGGTCTTCTTGAGCGGCTCAAGCAGGCTTTTCTCCGGCGCTACTTTAGACAACCCGGAATAGTCTACGACGGTCATGTTACGTCTGGACGGGGTTGTTGGCTTGTAGCTTTTAATTGCCATTATTTTCACTCCTTGTTTCGGTTTAGCGAGGGCGTTTGGCACCGCCCTCATACATCACCGCCCGGAAAAAATCCGGACTGTCACAAAGGCATTATGCCAGGCTTTCAAAAATTTCGATTCCCTTAGAATCCTCGGTCAGGGTAACAATTGCCTTTTTCCAGTCGGGCTGGTAACCGGCATTCATCCCTACGCGTTTGGCGCGGCCTTTGCAGTTCATGGTGTTAACTTTCTGAACCTTCACGCCGAACAGAGCCTCAACCGCCTGGGCGATTTCAATTTTGTTGGAATCCTTTGCGACCTTAAAGGTGTATTTCTTATCCGCAACGGCCGTGATGGACTTTTCCGTCATGATCGGGCGGAGGATGATATCCTGCGGTGCTTTCATTACGCGTACACCTCCTCAAGCTTGAGAGCGGCATCCTTGAGCATGACCACTTTGTCGCAGTTGAGAATGTCGTAAACATTCAGGGTGTTGTACTGGGTTGTCTTCACACCCGGGATGTTGTTCGCACTCTTAATCACTTTCTGGTCTACAGCCGGCAGGGCAATGAGAACCTTTTTGCCTGCGTCAAGCGCGCTCAGAATGTTGATCATTTCCTTGGTTTTGTATTCTTCCAACCCGAAGCTGTCGAGAAGAATCATCTCGCCGCCCTGAACCTTAGCGGAGAGCGCGGATTTCAGCGCAAGAACACGAACCTTTTTATTCAGAGCAAACCGGTAATCGCGCGGTTTGGGGCCGAGAGCGATGCCGCCGTGTCTCCACTGCGGAGCGCGGATGGAACCCTGTCTCGCATGGCCGGTACCTTTCTGTCTCCAAGGCTTGCGCCCGCCGCCGCGGACCTCGGTGCGGGTAAGGGTGGACTGTGTGCCCTGGCGCTGGTTTGCCAGGAAATTCACCACAGCCATATGCATAACCTCTTTGTTCGGGGTTATGCCGAAAATAGCGTCAGAAAGCTCCATCGTGGAAACCTCTTTGCCGTTTTTATCCAGTACTTTCATGCTTGGCATGTTGCTTCCTCCTTCCGTTAAGCTTTCTTCACAGCACTTTTAATGGTGACGATGCCGCCCTTCGGGCCGGGGATCGCGCCTTTGAGTGCAATCAAATTGTTTTCAGCGTCAACCTTGACAACTTCAAGGTTCTGGACGGTTACGGTCTCCGCACCCATCTGGCCGGGCATTTTCTTGCCCTTCATAATTCTGGACGGGTCAGAGCCTGCACCCATGGAACCGGCATGTCTGCCAACCGGGCCTGTACCGTGAGTTGCTTTCAGGGATCTGTTGCCATAACGTTTGATGGTACCGGCAAACCCTTTACCTTTGCTGATGCCGCAAACGTCGACAATATCACCGGGCTCAAATGTATCAGCCTTGATGATGTCGCCCAGGTTAAGAGCGTCCGGATCATCGAATTTGAACTCGTTAAGGGTTCTTTTCACAGCGGCATCCGCTTTTGCGAAATGGCCTTTCTGCGGTTTGTTGGCATTTTTCACACTGATCTCGCCAAAGCCGAGCTGTACAGCGGAGTAGCCATCGTTTTCAGCGGTCTTTTTCTGGACCACTACGCAAGGGCCGGCTTCTACAACAGTTACCGGGATGACCTTGCCGTTGTCGTCGAAAATCTGCGTCATGCCGATTTTCTTACCAACGATACCTTTTTTCATTGTCTTTCCTCCTATTCGGTTATTGGTTGACGGAAACCGCCAACTTGACCTGCGCCGCAGTTTCTTAGAGTTTAATCTCCAGTTCTACGCCGGCAGGAAGCTCAAGACCCTGTAAAGCCTCAACAGTTTTGTTGGACGGCCTTAAAATGTCAATGAGTCTTTTGTGGGTTCTCATCTCGAACTGTTCCCGGCTGTCTTTGTACTTATGAACAGCACGAAGAATGGTTACGATCTCCTTTTCGGTCGGGAGCGGAATCGGGCCGGACACCCTTGCTCCTGTACGTTTTGCAGTCTCCACAATTTTGGCCGCCGCAGCGTCTACCAAGCTGTGATCGTAACTTTTGAGCCTGATTCTGATTTTTTCTTTGACTGCCACTTTCATCGCCTCCTTAGAATTGTTCGCGGTGAACATCAATTTCCGAACACGGCGCCGTGTGTTTCGTGATACTCCATTAAAAAAACCGAAAAAACACGCAGTTTTTCCGGAATACCAGCATAAGGCCGCAAGAACCCCATACCCATACGACGCAGGCATACTTACCACAGAATAAAACCCATGGCAGTTTACACCCTACTACTTGTTCAGTAATTGTTGTCGCCCGGTTTAAAATCGGACATACTCCACGGAAATTTCCCGCCTCAAAGGCGGCCACCTCCCGCTTCATCGCATATCTGTCGCAGTCGTGCTTAATTATTATACTATACGAGCCGTACAGCGGCAAGCAAAATGTTCGTAGAACTTTTTGTAAATATCAGACGGATATTTATGCAAATTGCACAAATATCCGTCTGATCCTTTTTAATACTGTTTTCCCCAGTAAACCATGTGCTTCGCCGGTTTCCCGCAGCAGACACAGGTGTCTCCGATTTTCTCCTCTTCAAACGGAATACAGCGGGACTTGACGCCGCCGGTTACATCCTTGAGCTTATCTTCACATTCCGCGTCGCCGCACCACATGGCCTTGATGAAGCCGGGGTGGTTCTCCGCGATGTCGAGGAACTCATCGTAATTATGAGCGGTGAAGGTTTTCTCTTCCAGGTTTTTGAGCGCTTTTTCATAAAGGCCGTCATGGACTGCCTGAAGCACCTGTGGAATTTCGGTCGCTAAATCTTCCAGTTTCACAACAACCTTCTCACGGTTATCGCGGCGAACCAATACGCACTGGCCCTGTTCAATATCGCGGGGGCCAATTTCCAGCCGGAGCGGAACGCCCTTCATCTCATACTGGCTGAACTTCCAGCCCGGGGAGTTGTCGGAGTCGTCGAGTTTCACGCGGAAGGCATCCTTCAGGGAATCTGCAACCTCGCGCGCCTTTTCAAGAACGCCCTCTTTGTGCTGTGCAACCGGGACGATTACGACCTGGATCGGGGCGATCTTCGGCGGGAGGATCAGCCCGCTGTCGTCGCCGTGTACCATGATGATCGCGCCGATCATTCGGGTGGAGACGCCCCAGGAGGTCTGGTGCGGGTATTGCAGAGTGTTGTCCCGCCCGGTGAAGGTGATTCCGAAGCTTTTGGCAAAGCCGTCTCCAAAGTAATGGGAGGTACCGCCCTGCAGGGCGACGCCGTTGTGCATCATCGGCTCGATGGTATAGGTGGCAACCGCGCCGGCGAATTTCTCTTTTTCAGTCTTCTGCCCTTTCACGACTGGGATCGCCAAGGATTCTTTATAAAAGTCCGCATAGACATTCAGCATCCGCATCGTCTCCGCCTGTGCTTCTTCAGCGGTTTCGTGCATGGTGTGACCTTCCTGCCAGAGGAACTCCGAGTTGCGGAGGAACGGGCGGGTGGTCTTCTCCCAGCGCATGACCGAGCACCACTGGTTGTAGAGCTTGGGCAGGTCGCGGTAGGAGTTAATGATCTTCGCGTAATGCTCGCAGAAAAGTACTTCAGAGGTCGGACGGATGCAAAGCCGTTCGCTCAGCTTTTCCTGCCCGCCCTGGGTAACCCAGGCGACCTCGGGCGCAAAGCCCTCGACATGGTCCTTCTCCTTCTGAAGCAGGCTTTCAGGGATCAGCATCGGCATATAGACGTTTTCGTGGCCCGTCGCCTTGAAACGGGCGTCCAGATCCTTCTGGATGTTTTCCCAGATGGCGTAACCGTAAGGGCGGAATACCATACAGCCCTTGACGCTGGAGTAGTCGATCATCTCGGCTTTCTTCACAACATCGGTGTACCACTGTGCGAAATCTTCTTCCATCGAGGTAATGGCCTCGACCATTTTTTTCTGCTGTGCCATGTTTGTTCAATATCCTTTCAAAAAGGGGCTGTCCCCTTCAAAATACCGGTATAACTGTTTTATTTTAGCATGGGGCGGCGGGTTTGGCAAGGGGCTGGGGAAACATCGTGCGTATTATTCCTCTTTTTTCAAAGCGGGCCTGTTTTCAAGAAGGTCAAAAGCCTGGCACGGCTTTATATGATAAAACCGGCAAAGCGCCAGCAGGTACGCAACGCCAAAATCGCCGCCTTCTTCCATGTCCCGCAGGACGCCCTGCGGGATTCCCGTTCCCCAGCAAGCTCTTCCAGCGTCCAGCTGCCGAACCTGCGCAAAAGCTTAAAATTTTCCCGCATTTGGTCAAGATACTGTTGATTGAGCTCTTTGATGTTCAATCCAATTAACTTCTTTTCAAATTAATATCAGCTGACATTATAATAGTAACACATAAAATTAAATTGAGTGCTTACAGGTATAAGCAAGGAGAAAATATTTTTTCGGCGAGTATAAAAACAGCATTTTGTCTCATCGCAATACGGGATCAAACAACAAGGCCCCGCGAATAGGGGTCTGTTCGTAAAACAGCGAATCCTCCGCATGGCTGCAATCATGCGGAGGATTTTTCTGCTGCTTCTTCAAACTTGCTGGCGGCGAACAGTTTGTGAAAACCGTTTGCGGACGGCAAGTCCACAAGGGATAGCCGCTTTAGCGGTGCAAGGGGGTGTAGACACCTTGACGGAGGGTCATGACGCAATATTCACGATCAGGCGGTTTCTTTTGCCTGTCGAGCATGAAGCTTCGCAGGTCTCACGATACTTTCGATAGGAGAGTATAGAAGTGCGCTTTTACTCCCAAAAGGTCATCCATTACTGGTGCCATTCCAAGACTTGCTAATATCTGGCTGGCTAGCCCTTGGATATACCGGACTCCCACCGGTTAAGCTACACACCCTTGGCTGGGCGCACAGCTGGAAGTTGTCACTTCATCTTTTTTCTTAATTTTAGCTCAATATTGTTCTCTTCTGCTATTTCTCGTAGTCTTTTTGAGACATATCCCGCTTTGTCCTTTACTGGCATATCCGTAGTATGTCGACTGCTTTCATCAAAAACCTTTTTGATATCCTCAACATCAAGAAGATTAACTGCAAGACAAAACAGCGTCTTTTCACGTCCGGAATCATATTCAGCCAACAATGCCTCCAGCAACTTCACCTTTTCAGATTGTTCCACAGAATACGCCTTGATTCCAATTTCCTTTGCCTTCATCAAATCTGCCTTTTGATTCAGATGAGTAATAAAGGAATCGTATTCGTCTGCATGGTCATAAATCTGACAAGGATATTCTGAACATTGAAAGCAATATTCTATACCATGCTCCATTCCACAACGAGCTGCTTTACAAGGTTTATTGCCTTGTCCGCATCCTGGGCAATGGCCGCCAAGCTTCATCGTACATAAGCCGCAATTTAGTCCACACAACGAAAGCAGGGGATCTTTTCGTTCAAAGTTTTTCATATACTTCATTCCCTACAAATCCCGATTAGTAATACTCTTTTTTCACACAAAGCATATCAGGAAAATGAAGAATAGTCAACTGCCTGTACAGGGGAACGCCCTAACCGACAGGGTTCGGGTTCTCTCGCTCATATACTGTCTTACGGATACCGCCGGATATCGCGGGGCCTTGTTGTTTGATAAGCCTTTCCCTTGAAGGGAAAATGAACGGCGCAGCCGCTCGGATGAGGCGCCGATTATTAGGGCAAGACCTAAAGGCAAGCATAAAACCGGCTTTTCACCTCATCGGTCATTTCCGGCGACAACTTCCCCTCAAGGAGAAGCTATTTATCCGCCGGAGGGCTTCGTCTATTCCAAGCCATTAAAGCCAGTTTACTCGTGATGATGCCCGCAGGTATGCCCTTCGCCCTCTCCATGGTGATGATGGCTGCACTGTACCGAAGGATCATGAACCAGAGCGCCGGACAGGTAATCCGCAACCGCCGTCTCAATGTCTCCGGAAGCGCCCGCGACCAATTCAATCCCATTCGCCTGAAGGGCGGCCTTCGCCCCTCCGCCGATTCCGCCGCAGATGAGAAGGGAGACGCCTTTCTGCTTCAGGATCACCGCCAGCGCCTCATGGCCGCTCATAGAAGTATCCAGGTCTTCTCTTGCCGTCACTTTTCCGTCTTCAACGGTGAAGAGTTTAAACATTTTTGTGTGGCCGAAGTGCTGGAACACCTGGCCGTTTTCCGCTGTTACCGCAAGTTTCATTTTTAAAACTTTCCCTCGTTCAATTGAAATAAATATCCCGGCCGGGAAAATTGTCGCGCTGCCCGGCACACGATAAACCCGCCGCTTCAAAAGGCGGCGGGTTTGCTTTGTTTTTCTTACAGAGCTTCAACCAGATCGGCCGCGCCGTCCAGCCATCCGCCTTCAAACAGTTCAATCACTCCCCGGTCCCCTGCTCCGGCAATCTCCGGGTTAAGCGGGAGTTTCCCCAGCACCTTCAGGCCGTTTTTCTCCGCAACCTCGTCGATATGGCTTTCGCCGAAGGGGTAGATTTTCTTGCCGCAGTCCGGGCATTCCACATAGCTGTAGTTTTCTACCAGTCCTAAAATCGACACATTCATCATCCGCGCCATGTTGACCGCCTTGCCGACAATCATGGAGACCAGCTCCTGCGGCGAGGTTACAACGATGATCCCGTCGAGCGGCAGGGACTGGAAGACGGTGAGCGGCACATCGCCGGTTCCCGGAGGCATGTCAACGAACATATAGTCCACGTCGCCCCAGACCACTTCAGACCAGAACTGTTGGATAACGCCCGCAAGGATCGGCCCTCTCCAGATGACCGGGTCGGTATCGTGCTCGAGCAACAGGTTAACCGACATAATTTCAACGCCGGTTTTGCTCTTCGCGGGGAGGAGCCCCCATTCGTTGGGAACCGCTTTGTCTTTAATCCCAAACGCCTTTGGGATGGACGGCCCGGTGATGTCGGCGTCTAAAATTGCAGAGGTATGCCCCCGGCGGTTCATCAAAACCGCCATCATGGAGGTCACCATTGATTTTCCAACGCCCCCCTTGCCGCTGACAACACCAATTACCTTTTTGACTTTGCTCATTTCATTCAGCTGAAAGAGCATGCTTTCTTCTTCCCGTTCCCCGCAGTTCTGGCTGCAGGAGGAACAGTTGTGGTTACAACTTTCGCTCATGATTCTTCTTCTCCTCTTTTTCAAACCGGCAGTGGCAGCAGTCACCTTCCGCACACTCCCGATCTGCGATTTCATAATTGCCGCCCTGGATTACCAGGCGCTTTCCAAGCACCAGCGCCTCAGCCAGGTGTTTTCTGGCGGAATAAAGGATTCTTTGGAACGTCCCCCGCGAAACGTTCATCCGCAGAGCTGCCCCTTCCTGATCCAATTCCTCCAAATCACACAGGCGCACCGCTTCAAGCTCTTCTACGCTCATGGTCACCGGCGGCCCTTCGCAATGTTCCGGGGAAAACTGCCTACACCCCGGCTCCGCACAGACCCTACGGCATTTTGAAGCCCTTGGCATTAGCTTTCCCTCCCAGGCGTAAATCATTATGGGCATATGCACATTTTTATTATACTGTGCATATGCCCGCTTGTCAAGAAAAATAAAACAGACGGCGCTTGATGGTTAGCACCGTCTGTTTTATTGCCATTTAAAAAACTTAAGCGTTTTCTTCAATATATTTTACAATATCGCCAACAGTTTTGATATTCTCAACCTGATCATCAGGAATTTCAACATCAAACTCTTCTTCCAAGGACATAACCAAGTCGACAACATCAAGGGAATCGGCGCCGAGATCTTCAGTAATGGAAGCCTCCATCGTCACTTTTTCTTCCTCAACATCCAGCTGGTCAACCAAAATACCCTTAACTTTTTCGAATACCATAAAATATCCTCCTCAAATTGTTTCACAGAATTATAAGTGCGGCTTTTTATCCTTCCGAATACACGCCGATTTTTCTGAACTTATTATAGCGGCTATCCAGTAAAAGATCAATATCTATTTTGGACAATTTTTCTATTGTTTTATACAGATATTGTGAAATCTGCTCTGCCGTTTCCTCCGGCCCTGTCGCCGCATCCCCGTTTGCCTCTGGAATGACCGCTTCCACAACGCCGAACCCTACCAGGTCCTCCGCCGTGATCTTCAGCATTTCTGCCGCTTCCTTTTCACGGGAAGCGTCTTTCCAAAGGATGCTGGCGCAGCCCCGAGGAGAGATAACAGAATAAAGCGCATTTTCCAGCATGGCCAATTCATCGCAGACGCCAAGCGCCAGCGCGCCGCCGCTTCCGCCTTCTCCCAAAACAACCGAAATGATCGGCGTTTTGATCCCGACAAACTCAAAGAGGTTCCGGGCAATTGCCTCTCCCTGCCCACGCTCTTCAGCGGCAACGCCGCAGAAAGCGCCGGGTGTGTCGATAAAGCAGAGTACCGGGCGGTGGAATTTCTCCGCCTGGCGGGCAAGCCGCAGCGCCTTGCGGTACCCTTCCGGGTGGGGCATGGCAAAATTGCAGGCCTTGTTTTCATTGATATTCCGCCCTTTTACCTGAGCGATCACCGTCACAGGCCGACCTTTAAAGCTCGCAATCCCTCCGGTGATAGCGCAGTCATCCCCAAACAGGCGGTCGCCGTGCATTTCAAAATACTCATCAAACAAAAGCGGGATATAATCGTTGATGGTAGGGCGTTCTTTCCTGCGGATGATCTCCATCCGCTCCCAAGGAGTTTTCTGGTTCATCATGCGCCCTCCTTCGTATGCAGCCGGATCAGGTGGGATAAGGTGCGGCGCATTTTATCACGACCGACAACCATATCGGCAAAGCCGTGTTCCAGAAGGAACTCGGCCGACTGGAAATCATCCGGCAGGTGTTGGCGGATGGTCCCTTCGATGACCCGCCGGCCCGCAAATCCGACAACAACTTTGGGTTCTGCTATGATAATATCGCCCAGCGACGCAAACGACGCAGTGACGCCGCCGGTAGTAGGGTCGGTCAGCACTGTGATATATAAAAGCCCTTTTGCGCTGTGACGGGCAACAGCCGCAGAGGTTTTGGCCATCTGCATCAGGGAGATAATCCCTTCCTGCATCCGTGCGCCGCCGCTTGCCGTAAAGATAACGACCGGCAGTTTTTTTTCAGCCGCCCGTTCGAACAAGCGGGCAATTTTTTCACCCACTACCGAACCCATGGAAGCCATCATGAAACGGGAATCCATTACGCCAATGGCGCACCTGCTCCCACGGATGGTACATTCACCGGTGACGACCGCATCATTGAGCCCAGTGGATTTCCGAAGTTCCTCCAGTTTTGCATCGTACTGTGCAAACCCCAGGGGGTTGACGCTCTGCAAATCGGCGTCGTATTCCTCAAAGCTGTTTTTATCCGCCGTAATTTCAAGCCGTTCCGACGCGGTCAGCCGGGCATGGTAGCTACAGCCAACGCACACCTTTTTAGCCGCCTCAAAATCCTCTGCAAACATCACTTTTCCGCAGCGGGGGCACTTGAACAGCAGGTTGGATGGAATATTCACCTTGCTGCCCGGCACCTTGGGCTCCTGCGCGGACCGGGTTTTGACTATTTTAAATAAATCCTCCAGCAAACCGGTTCCACCTCGTTCCCTAGTTCATCACGTTTTTACGGTTTAAAAAGCCGATGTCATAATTCGCGCTCTCGAAATCCGGATCACGGATCAGGGAGAGCTGGAAGTCGATATTAGTATCAACGCCCTCCACCAAAAATTCAGCCAGCGCCCATTTCATCTTCATAATGGCCTGCTCCCGATCGGGGGCGTAGGCGATGAGCTTGGCAATCATATTATCATAATACGGGGTGATCTCATATCCCTGATAAACCGCGCTGTCAATCCGCACGCCAGGGCCGCCCGGTAGATGGAGCGCCGTGATTTTACCCGGAGAAGGCCGGAAATTAAATTTGGGATTCTCCGCATTGACGCGGCATTCAATCGCGTGGCCGGTCAGCCGCACATCCTCCTGCCGGAAAGAGAGCTTTTCCCCGCCGGCAATCAAAAGCTGCTGTTTGACCAAATCGACACCAGTGACCAGCTCGGTAATGGGATGCTCCACCTGAATCCGGGTGTTCATTTCCATAAAATAGAAATTAGAGCTATTGTCTACCAAAAACTCTACCGTTCCGGCATTCCAATAGCCGCAGGCTTTTGCCGCCTTGACCGCCGCTTCACCCATACGGGCACGGAGCTCTTCGGTCATAACCGGGCTGGGCGCTTCCTCCAATACTTTCTGGTTGCGGCGCTGGAGGGAACAATCCCGCTCTCCCAAATGTACAACATTGCCATATTGGTCCGCCAAAACTTGGATTTCAATATGGCGGGGGTTGACAATGAACTTTTCCATGTAAATTTCGTCGTTTCCAAAGAACTGCAGTGCCTCCTGGCGGGCCGTTACAATCGCGTTTTCAAGCTCCGACTCGTCATTCACCAGCCGGATACCCCGCCCGCCGCCGCCTGCCGAAGCTTTGACCATAACCGGATAACCAATCCCATCCGCGATTTCATAGGCTTCCTCCAGAGTTCTGACAATGCCGTCCGAACCCGGCACTACAGGCACTCCTGCCTTTTTCATGGTATCCTTTGCGCGTGCCTTGTCACCCATCATTTCAATGGACTCGGCATTCGGGCCTACGAAGGCAACCCCGCAGCGCCGGCAGGTCTTGGCAAACTGTGCGTTTTCCGATAAAAAGCCAAAACCCGGGTGAACGCCATCCGCCCCGGTCAGCTCGCAGGCCGCGAGGATTGCGTTGATATTCAGATAACTGTCCTTGGTAGCCGCCGGTCCAATACAGACAGCCTCGTCGGCAATCTGCGCGTGAAGGGATCCGCGGTCGGCCTCTGAAAAGACCGCGACCGTACGGATTCCCAATTCCCGGCAGGCTCTAATAATCCGCACCGCAATTTCCCCGCGGTTGGCAATCAGCACCTTGCTTAACATAAACCGTTCCCTCTCATATTGACTCGCCCGTCCGGAAAAGCGGAAAGGCGTTTGATCTTTCCCGCGTCAAAAATACTAAGACCCGGTTTACCGTTCCAGCGCACAGGTGAGTTCAGCAGTGACGGCCCGTTCGCCGTCCACCGTTGCAACCGCCTTGCACACGCCGATTGGCCCGCGCTGCTTAATAATTTCCACTTCAAGCCGCAGAGTTTCTCCGGGGCTTACCTGGCGGCGGAACCGCGCCTTGTCAATCCCAGCGTAAAACGCTATCTTTCCTTTATTTTCCGGGACGCTCAAAATACAGACGGCACCCGCCTGCGCCAGCATTTCCATTGTGAGGACGCCAGGCTGAACCGGATGACCCGGGAAATGCCCCTTGAACCAAAACTCATCCTCTTTGAGGTGTTTCAACGCCACACAGCGCACGCCCGGCTCCAGCTCAACCACTTCGTCAATCAACAAAAACGGGTCACGGTGCGGGATAATTTCTTTAATCTGCTCCTGATTCAAAACCGCCATATCAGTTTCTCCTTCCAAGCTTTTCCTATTCAAGCCGCAGAACCGGCTGGCCAAATTCCACCGGCGAACCGTTTTCTACGAGAAATTCCGCAACTCGGCCGTCAAATTCGCTCGCAACCTCGTTCATCAGCTTCATCGACTCGATAATAAACAGGACGTCGCCCTTTTTGACCGTATCCCCCACCTGGACAAAGGGGGCTTTATCCGGAGCGGATGCCTCGTAAAAGGTGCCGACAATCGGAGACTTTACAATTTTCCCATACAACTCCTTGGCGGGCTCCGCAGGGCCTGCTCCCGGAATGGCAGCAACCATGACGGAACCCGCAGGCGCAGCCTGAACAAGAGGCTGGGGCCCTTTGGCTTTGATTTTCACCTTAACCTCTTCCGATTCAATTTCCACTTCGCCCAAACCGGAAGCGGAAAGTTTATCCATTAACTCATACACCTGTTCCAGTGTCAGTTTCATACGCTACCCATCTTTCCTTATATTCGCGTTTTTCAGGAATTAGCCCTCATATTTTTTGAAACAGAGGGTGGCGTTATGCCCGCCAAAGCCGAGAGAGTTCGAAATCGCAGCCTTCAAATCTGCTTTCCGGGCGCCCTCCGTAACATAGTCGAGGTCGCACTCGGGGTCTGCGTCCCGGTAGCCGATCGTCGGGGGAATCACCCCTTCTTTCAGCGCCATAGCGCAGGCAATACTCTCCACCGCACCCGCAGCGCCGAGCAGATGCCCGGTCATTGACTTTGTCGAACTGATCGCAACTTTACCGGCAGCTTCGCCGAAGGCAATCTTGATCGCCCCGGTTTCATATTTATCATTGAGCGGAGTAGAAGTTCCGTGCGCGTTGATATAACCAATCTCATCCGGTTTCAATCCGGCTTCTTCAATGGCGAAGCTCATTGCTTTTGCCGCCGCCTGACCGTCCGGCGACGGGCTGGTGATATGATAAGCGTCGCAGGTGGCGCCGTAACCGGCTACCTCCGCGTAGATTTCTGCGCCGCGCGCTTTTGCATGCTCCAGTTCCTCCAGAACCAGAACCCCGCCGCCTTCCCCAATGATGAAACCATCACGCTGGGCGTCAAAGGGGATTGAAGCACGATCGGGATCAGTGCTTCTGGACAAAGCGGTCATGTTGTTGAAACCTGCTACGGCAAACCTGGTCACCGTTGCCTCTGAACCGCCGGTAATGCAAGCATCCAGATACCCGTGCTTAATTGCCCTAAAAGCTTCTCCAATAGCATGGCTAGAAGTAGCGCAGGCAGTAACCGGGCAGAAATTTGTTCCTTTAAAGCCCGTTTTCATTGCAATGCTCCCGGCCGCCATGTTGGAAATCATCATTGGAATAAAGAAAACTGAAACGCGGTCCGGCCCTTTTTCAATCAACTTTGTATGCTCGGCCTCCATTGTCTGTAGGCCGCCAATCCCACTGCCGACAATGACACCAACCCGGTACGGGTCAAGGTCCTCGAATCTGGTTTTGCTGTCCTTTAATGCATCAAGTGCCGCGCCGACTGCGAACTGGCAAAAACGATCCATTCTCCTGGTTTCTTTTTTCTCAATATAAATTGTCGGGTCAAAATCCTTAACCTCCGCCGCCAATTTTACAGGGCTGTCTGAGGTATCGAAGGAGCTGATCGGCGCAATGCCATGACGGCCCTCTTTCAAGGAAGCCCAGAATTCTTCATGTGTTTTTCCAATCGGGGTAATTGCCCCCATTCCGGTGATTACAACTCGTTTCATATTTTCCCTCCCAAAACAGTCACATGGACATTGCGCCATCTACGACAATGACCTGACCGCTGATATAGCCTGCGGCGTCGGAAGCGAGAAAAGCAACCGCAGCGGCAATATCTTCCGGTTTGCCGAACCGCCCGAGCGGCACACTGGAAAGGGCGGCAGCCTTCTGTTCGTCCGTGAGGACGTCAGTCATTGGGGTCTCGATAAACCCGGGCGCCACCGCATTAACGGTGATATTCCGGGGACCGAGCTCCTTGGCGGCCGTCAAAGTCATTCCAACAACGCCCGCTTTTGTGGCGGAGTAGTTAAATTGGCCGGGGTTGCCGTAAAGCCCGGCAACCGAAGTAATATTGATGATATGCCCGCTGCGCTGGCGGATCATGACGCCGCTGACATGGCGGGTCATATTGAAAACGCCTTTGAAGTTGACCGAGGCAACCATATCAAACTGCGCTTCAGACATCCGGGCCAGCAAACCGTCCTTTGTAATCCCCGCGTTGTTGACCAGCACATCTATCGTACCGAAGTGCTCTTTGACAGCCTTTGTCATCCCAGCGCAGGAATCAAAACTCGAAACATCTCCTATGAAGCACTCCGCCTCTACACCAAGGCTGCGGCAGGCTTCCGCCACCTGGTTCCCACCGTTTTTCACTTCACGCTCACTGTAACAGTTTACGGCAATATTAAAGCCGTCAGACGCCAGCTTTTTCGCAATCGCCGCGCCAATTCCCTGGGATGCGCCCGTAATCAACGCTGTTTTTGCCAATTGTAACACTCCTTTGTCTTATATCAAAACCCAACTGTTATTGCCACTCTATCAACGCGGCGCCGGCGACCAAACCTGCACCAAACCCAACAAAGCAGATCTTGTCACCCTTTTTCAGCCTTCCTGCCCGGTTTACCTCATCCAGACAGATCGGAATGCACGCGCTGGAAGTATTCCCGTATTTTTGAATATTGACCGCAAACTTCTCCATTGGAAGGCCAAGACGCTGCGCCGCCGTTTCAATGATCCGGATATTTGCCTGATGGGGAATGATCAAATCGATTTCCTCAGGCGAAATCCCCGCCTTCTTTGCAGCGTCCGTTACCGTTTCCGCCATGACTTTTGTCGCAAACTTATAGACTTCCTTGCCGTTCATATACAAACAGCCTTCCCTGTAGTCGCCGAATTCATCGTAATCCATCGCAGGAGAAGGGTTACAGAACGGGTTGCGGGTTCCGTGATAGCGGCCAAATATATGTTTAGCTCCCGTACCTTCCACCTTAAGGCTGGACGTAAAAAGACCGTCCGCCCTTGTTACGACAGCCGCTCCGGCGCCGTCCCCGAAAAGGACACAAGACGCTCGGTCTTCAAAATTTGTAATGCGGGAAAGCATTTCGGAGCTGACGATCAACACGTTTTTGATCTTTTCGTCGGTTGTAAGGTAGCGGTTTGCCATATCAAGCGCATAGACAAACGCGGCGCAGGCGCAGCTGATGTCAAATCCAACCGCATTTACAGCACCCAGTTTACCCTGAATCATGCAGGCGAGAGATGGCGTACAGTAATCCGGTGTTACAGTTGTCCCCAGGATCAGGTCAATATCCTCCGGCTGCAGTTTTGCCATATCAAGCGCCTGACGGGCCGCCTTAAGCCCCATGGACCAGCCGGGCTCCCCATCTGAAAAATGACGGGCATGTATCCCTGTTCTTGTGCGGATCCATTCGTCCGATGTATCTAAGAATTCTGTAAAAGCCTCATTGTCAACACAAAGTGCAGGCACATACATACCTGTCCCCTTTATGGCTACGCCACTCATTCACATGGCTCCTTTCAAGCTTCTCTTCTTGCATCCAAAAACATAAACTGGTATAATTATACCATATTTTTCTCCAAAATTTGTTGGTTTTACGCAAATATTAATTTTTTATTCATAAATCCGGCGTTCTTTTACAGTAAAATTTGCAAAAAGTATGGAGGAAAAACTTTTTCACAGTTTCAACATTTTGCTGTTGAAACTAAAACACATTATACAAAAAGTTATTTGAACTGTACAGCAAAAATTGATGAAAAAAGGACTCTTTATGGAACATTATGTATTGACAGGCCATCCTCTGGGGCATTCGGTTTCCCCGGTTATTCACAAACGCCTTTTTGCCCTTTCCGGGCATGAAGGCTGCGATTACAGCCTTCTCCCGATACCGCCCGAGGATTTTACCTCCCGTTTCCAGGAACTTTCCCGTCTGAGCGGCTTCAATGTTACCATTCCTCACAAGCAGGCTGTCATCCCACTACTCGATTCTATAGACGTTTCAGCCCAACGGTACCACGCCGTCAACGTGGTGCATAACAACAACGGGACGCTGACGGGTTATAATACCGACGTTACCGGCTTTCTCAAAAGTGTCGAACGGCTGGGGATCACCCTTTCCGGAAAGCGGGTGCTGGTGCTGGGCTACGGCGGTGCAGGGAGAATGATGGCCGCCGAAGCCGCCTGGCAGGGTGCGGAAGAGGTCTCCATCGCAGCCCGAAAGAGCAGCCTGGAAAAAGCTGAAAAATTAGCGGCAGAATTCAGAAAAGCAGTGCCTCACTGTAAAATTTCCGCCCTTTTGCTGGAAGAAGCGGGCGGCGGGTACGACCTAATTGTCAACTCCACTCCTGTTGGGATGTATCCCCACACCGAGGCCTCCCCCTTGCTCAAAAAACAGCTTGAAGGGAGCAAAGCCCTGTTTGACGCTATCTATAACCCCGCTCAAACCCGTCTGATGGCCGATGCAGCGGAATGCGGGCTGATTGTTTCCGGCGGGATGACTATGCTGGTCTGGCAGGCTGCGGCGGCTCATGAAATCTGGTACGGGGCACGGTTTGAAACCAAAGATATCGAACGGTTGATCCGCGAAATGGAGGATTATATCCTCACTCATTTTCAGCGGCAGCCCTGTGGGAGACAAGTATGAACCATATTTTTTTATGCGGCTTTATGGGCTGTGGAAAAACCACTGTGGGGCAGGCCGCGGCACAACTTGCAGGCTCGGCTTTTATCGACCTGGATGAAGCCATTGTTTCACATACCGGCAGAACAATTCCAGAAATTTTCAGCGAACACGGAGAGGCGTATTTCCGAGAGCTGGAAACGGCTGTTTTAGCAGAAGCAGCTTTTTCATCAAAGCCGTCTATAGTGGCGACCGGAGGCGGCGCCCTCATCTCCTCAACAAATGCTGAACTCTGCCGGAAACGGGGCGGTATTGTTTTTTTAGACACACCTTTTGAGGTTTGCTACAGCCGGATCCACAGAGATCCTAACCGCCCAGTCGCCGCCTCCCGAAGCCGGGAAGAGCTTCTAGAGCTCTTCCGCATCCGCAGCGGCCTTTACCTTGCCAACTCTACCGTTGTACTGCCAGATGGCCCTCTGGAAGAACGGGCCGCAAAAATAGCTGCACTTCTGCAGCAGCAGAATGGATCGAGCCAGCTTAGCTGAATAAGGAGGGTGATCATGCGTCTTTGTTTTAAGCAACGTCTTTTTTCATGGTTTGACAGCTACGACATTTACGATGAATCCGGCAGTGCTGTATATATGGTTCGGGGCAAGGCCTCCTGGGGGCATCGGCTTGAAATTTACAATGCCGCGGGCGCTTACCTGGGGCAGGTCAAAGAAGAGATTTTCTCTTTTATGCCCCGTTTCCGCATCTACCTGGGGGATACCTGTATTGGGCAGATTAAAAAGAATTTCACCTTTTTTAAGCCTTCCTTTTCCCTGGACTGCAATGACTGGCAGGTAGACGGGAATTTTATGGAATGGGAGTACCGGGTGACAAAGCTTGACGGGCGGCTGGTTATGACAGCATCCAAAGAACTCTTCCGGCTGACTGACACCTATATTCTCGACATTGCCGATCCGGAAGACGCTCTTTTGTGCCTGATGATTGTCCTTGCCATTGATGCCGCTAAATGTTCCAATGAGTAACGTTGTTTTTACAGAAGTAAACCGGGGACGCTGTTTTGCGTCCCCGGTTTTTATGTTATGAAAAGCTGTCTTTATATAACTCTGCTTTATTAATAATTAGTTAATGACAACAAGCCTTTTATTTATGTTAATACAATAGTTTTTATTTCTAAAGTGCCGCCTGCTTTTCCTTTTCTTATCGGCATCAATTCCGCCGACACTTTTTACGGTCGGCCGCTAGTCTCGGCTTTTTACCTCTGCAGGTACAAAAAACACCAAAAAGTGCAAGGGGCCGCCGTTGAACGGCGGCCCCTTGCACTTTTTAAACCGGTTTACCCGGGTACGCTTTTATTCACCCGAATCGGAAGCACTCGAACCGCCTTCCAGCACGGTCGCTCCTTTTTCACCGTTCGGAACAACGCAGACCCACGTTTTTCCGGTGTTAAAAGAAACTGGCTCCCCCTCACTGCCAGTAAATGTAAACATGGCGTTATAGGCGCCCTTGCTCCAATTAATCGCCTCAAATTTTCCTTTAGAAAGGTAGTAGCCGCTCCCTGCTGTAAGATCATACCGGGTGAGGTAGGTATCCCCAATCTGTGAAGTAGGCGAGTAGAGGATCACCACATTGTCAACCGCCACCTGTTTTTGGTTGTTCGCGTCAATATGCGGCTGGCCGTACTGGCTCTTCAAATATTTGCCGGACGCCTGATCATATTCGAAGACCGCAGTGGTATACCCTGAAAAGCGCACAGTCGCTTTCTCTGCCGCACCGCCGGTAAGGGAGGCGCTCTCCCCCTCTTTTACAAAATTAAAGGCCTGCGGGCAGTTGTAGGACATGGAAAACCCTTTTTTCTCAATCGCCGGTTTTAAAAGCTCGGTACTGGTATAGAAAGTGTGCTCCCTTCCAACGCCGCTGCTTGCCCGCTCCTTGTCCTGTAGAAAGCTGGTGCCGGAAAAAACCATGCCGTCAATATCCTCAATATTGTACTCCTTGAGGGCGTCGTATCCAGTAGTGCTGCCGCCGAAGTGGACAAACAACGCATGGAACGGCTCACTGAGCTGGGGGTAATATTCCCGTACCGAACGGGTCGGCCCAACTTTCGGCACCGCGTCGGGATCAGCGTACATGCACATCAGGCGGGTGATTCCTCCTTCGGTTACCGCTTCGTAAACAATGTCAGCATCGGTAATTCCCCACTGTGGAAGGGATTGCTTAATATTGCTTACCATGACAGCGACCGGACGCTTGCCGACGGCCTCCGTACTGAACCCGTCTTCCCCCGTTAGAGGATTAATGACCGCGGCCGGCTCCGAACTGCTTTCCGACGACGAAGACTGGGACGATTCACCACCGCCGTTACAGCCGGTAAACAGGGTAAGACAAAGTGCCGCGGCTAGGGTAAAAGCCGTTATTCTTTTTTTCATTGGGAGTACCTCTTTTCTTTCTCAGGATGTTTCCGTTATTCTGTAAAGTTCAGCTTGACAATATTCTGGTCTTCCGCAAACGTTTCTACGTTGTAAACAAAAAGAACCTGATCATAATCATCAAGATTCAGCTTTTCATTCAGGTTAACATTGATATAACGCAGGTCCGCCATGGTGACTTCCGAGTAATGCTGCGTCAGGAATGGCACCAGGCTATGTGCGTAGGAATCTTTGATTACCAGCAGTTTTTTGCCGCTTTTCGCGTTGGAGTGAACCGTTACAAAAGGTTGATTGCTCCCCAAAAAGGAAGAATACTTGTCTTTCTTTGAAAGATACTCCCTGAAATACATGCTGTCATAATATTTTTCACTGCTCCCGGTATTTACAACTACCTTGTTTACCGTCGTCCCCTTAGGGTACGAATAATAATCAATCGTATCCGGTCCTGTTTTATCGTAAATCACCTTGGAATAAAGAGTGCCGTAAAAGTCGTGGGAGGCATGCTGAATATCAAAGCTATTGAGCGGAATCGTCTGGTACCCCAGCGATCTGGACGCTGCGCTATAGCCGAGATAAGCACCAAGGCTGGTCCAGTGATGGTCGGTTTTATAATATATATACTCATCCTTTGAGGAATATAAGGGCGTATAGGCGTCCACTGTAGAAAGCTGCCCGGCCATCCTGCTGTAAACGCTCTCAATCAGCATTTTCTGGTTGAGGACTGGTACGTTCGGGTCAAGCTGGTCTTTCTGTATCTCACAGGCAGTGGGAACCAGCATCATGGTACAGGGGATTTTGACCCGCTTTGCAAACCCATTGATAGCGCTTACGTTTTTAGCAACCAGGGTGCGGTCATAATCCTCCACTTTCTGGATCAGCCGGTCATTCAGAATGAACACCCCGTTGACCTCTTTTTTCCCGGCCAGCAGCTCGGTTTTGGTTTTTGTGGCAATCCACTCGTCGCGCATCATAAAATGGTCGGAAAAAAAGCCCTCAAAATCCTTCATAAACTTTCCGCTTTGAATGTTGTCCCAAGTAAAACTTGGAAACGCGGTCAGCACACGGTTTTCATTCTCAGAAAACTCTTTTTTAGGGAGAATAAGAATTAACAGCGGGATGACCGTAATGATTAGAAAAAAGATAATTGCAGAAATTTTTTTAGCGTTTGACAATCATTCCACCCCCTTAAAAACGGAAATAAAGAAACGGGTTATAGGTGGAGTTGACAAGGAAGGCGGTACAGATAAAGAGCAGGCCAACCTCGAAAACAGGGGAAGCATACCGAACCCAGACCGGGAATTTCCCTGAAATTTTCTCCACCAGCTTTTTGGGGTAGTTGGTCGCACCAATGGCGCAGATAATTAATAACAACAAATAGGAGGACAGCAGGTAGAGCGACTGGCCGTCCAGCAAAACACCGCCGTTGCTCCCGAACATCGCGCCAAAATACTGTCCTACATTTGTAAGGTCGTCAAATTCAAAGAGTACCCAGCCAAAGACAACAAGGACAAACGAATAAATCACCTGAAGTGCCGCCGGTATTTTCTGCAGGTATTTCCCAAGGAAAAACCGCTCTGCGATAATAATCACGCCGAAATAAAGGCCCCATAGGATAAAATTCCAGCTGGCGCCATGCCAGAGCCCGGTGAGGAACCAAACCACCAATAAGTTGCGCAGGAGCTTAAGCGTTCCCACACGGTTGCCCCCCATTGGAATGTAGACATAGCTCCGGAACCAGGAGCCCAGCGTAATGTGCCACCTGCGCCAGAACTCCGAGATACTCTTTGAAAGGTAAGGATAATTGAAGTTCTGCGGAAAATTGAAGCCCATCATCTTCCCCATTCCGACCGCCATATCGGAATAGCCGGAAAAGTCGAAATATATCTGGAAGGTAAAGGCGAGGATACCGAGCCAGGCGGTCAGGACTGAAAGCTCGTCAAGCGGCGAATTTTTAACCGTTGTCCAAAGCATGCCGATGTTGTTTGCCAGCAATACCTTTTTGCCAAGCCCGCGTAAAAAAATCCCAACGCCTTCCCCCACCTTGGTCAGGGTGACGGTGCGGTGCTCCAGCTCGGCTGCAACCTCCTTGTACCGGACAATCGGTCCGGCAACAATCTGCGGGAACAGGGTGACGTAGGCCGCGTAATTGATGAAGTTTTTCTGCACCGTGATATTTCTCATATACATATCCAGCGTGTAGGACATGCTTTGGAAGGTGTAAAAGGAAATCCCGATCGGCAGCGGCAACCCGGGGTCAGTAAGCGCAAGGCCAAAGATCTGGTTCAGGTTTGAAATGACAAAAGAACTGTATTTGAAGACACAGAGAAGCGCGAGGTTGATAGCCACGGCAATAACCATGCTGGCCAAACGCGCTCTGGGATTTTTGTCAAAACGGGCGATCAGCCTGCCCGCCGTGTAGTCGACCAGGGTGGTAAAAAGCATCAGGCAGACGTAAACCGGCTCCCCCCAGGCATAAAAAATTACACCGGAGGCCAAAACCAGCAGGTTTTTCAGCTGTTTTGGGGCGGCGTAATAGGCCAGCAATACAAGCGGCAGGAACACATATAAAAATGTAACGCTCGAAAATACCATTTTACTTCTCCCTATCCGGCAGCCCGGCAACCAGCCGGGAAAGCTCTTCTTTTGACATTCTTTTATTCAGTACGGCAATCAGGGCGTTGGCGCTCAAGCGCTCAGGCAATTCCAATTCCAAAAGAAGCTGTTTGCGTTTCCCAACGCTGTCAGGGCGCCCGCTCAGGCCAAGCTCATACAAATCCGCTTTCACAATCCCACTGTCAGCCGGCTTACAAGCGGTGACACCGCATTCCTCCAGCGCTTTTTTTAAAAGAGCGAGTGGTATTCCCTCCACGCCCAGCTTCCCTTCTTTAGAAGGAGCAGCCTTCCTTTTCTCTTTTCCGTATATGTCTGGAATATAAAGATGGTAAACCTCGCAGTCTTTAAGCAGGGACTGGAGAAAGCCGCGGATCTGAAACCCGGCGGCGTCCGAATCAGTCGCAATAACCGCGCCGTATTCCTTTGCAAGACTGCGGATCATTTTCTGTTTTTCACGGTCTTTGTAAATTCTAAAACCATCCGTTCTTATTATAACCGTATTCACCAAAAATTCAAGCTTAATTTTGTCATATTTGCCCTCTAATATGATGATCTGACGAATATGAATCTTTTCCATTTCTGCCATCACTCTTTCCCCGCCTGGATCCGGACCAGTGCCATTTCCAAAAGCTCATAAGAATCCGCCTTGCTGGACTTGAGCTGAAGGTCGAGCTGGCGCAGCAAACGAACCGCCCGGCGGAGCGCCTCTGTCTCCGTTTTACCGGCACTTCGGAAGGCATTATCCACCCGGAAACGCACCCGGGGATTATAACCAAAGTCGGCGGTCACATCCGCCGCGGTCTTTCCGGCGGCAAGGGCGCATTTAGCGCGGTAGAGGTCAACAAAGGCGCTGTTGAGGGCGCCCGCGGCCATAATAGGCTCCACCCGCTGCGCCTTGAGTTCCGCCACCGCCTGAAACGCGGCGTCGAGGTTCCCCCTGAGCAGGGCATTGGCAAGATCAAAAGCGGTGGCATCCATTGTCTTTTCTACAAGGCTGTCAACAGCCTCGGCCGTAATTTCCCCCTTTCCCGTAAAGGAAATCAGCTTTTCCAGGTTGGCGAGAAGAGGGGTAAGGTCCGGTCCACAGGCCTCAACCACCCTGTCGGCCACAGCGGCAGACAAAAAGCACCCCGCCTTGGCCGCCTCATCTACAAGATATTTTCCAAGGTCGTTTTTGGAAAGAGGCGCAAATTCCACCACGGTTCCGTTTTTCTCCATAAATTTAAGAAAATTCTGCACCTTTCGGTTTGTTTTGACCGGCAGGTCGAAACCTGAGACATAGACGGCCAATACGGTGGTATCCGGCAGCTCTTCTACAAGCTTCTGAAACCGTTTCATCTCCTCGGCCGGGAGCTGCTCGGGGTTCAGGTCGTGCAGAACAACCGCCTTGCGGGGGGACATCATCGGCAGGTTTTGGACGGCGTCCTCAACCGCATTCCAGTCGAGCTGCCCTTTTTCCGTCTCAAATTTCTGAAGGTTAAATGCGGGCATGGAAGGAGCAGCCCGCTTGAGGAGCCTCTCCAAATATTTAGAGAGCAGATATTGTTCACTGCCGTACAAAAAATATGCGCCGGAAAGCTCGTTTTTCTTGATTTCTCCACCCAGCTTCCTAAAATCAATTCTCGGCATAATCCGCCTCCTCACTTCATCTGCTTAAAAACCCCGCCCCAATCCGGATATAGCAGAGTGGTCCGGACCGCCTCATAGGCGGGAATCACGGCTTCGTTTTGGCTCCCGGTCTCCTCCTGCGGGGTGAGGAGCATAATCTGTTCCGCCGGAATATCATTCCGGTCGGTCGTCGACCCAACCGCCGCCACCAGCCTTGCCGGCTTTTCCTCCAAACAGGAGAGCATATCCTTCAGGTCGAGCACAACCATATAATACTCTCCCCGGTAAAAGACTTCCAGTACCGGGTCTTCTTTTCCATATACCCGAACCACGGTTCCATTGGGATAGCTGAGCTCTGCACCTTCCGTCGAAAGGAGCTGTTCATCTTCCATTCCATACGGGTAGCTCTGGGTATCAAGTGCTTCGTCATTAAGCGCAAGATATTTGACCTCAAAAATATCCGCAAAATCCTCCGCAATCTGTCCGGATTTTCTTACCCCGTCCGGCTGGACGTAGAGATCAATCCGTTTTACGCCCTTCGCCATCAGCTCGCGGCGCAGGGCAGTCCCGGCCGAATAATCGGTACAGCCGAAAACGACGTTGACGCCTCCCGCCTGAATTAAAACCCCGGATTCATCTTCCGCACGTACAGCGGTCACCGCAATTGAATGAGCCGTCAGGAAATTATCCGCCGCCAACGGAACCGCTAACAGTAAAACAGAGGCCGTAACCACTGCAGCCAGGGCTTTCGGCTTGCGCCTCCAATAAGCCCTGTACAGAAGAAAGCCGATGATACTGAGAAAGAACCAAACCTGAATATACCCGTCTCCGAGCGGCAGGTAGGCAAACGGCAGTTTCACTGCCACGCCTGCCCCGCGGGCAATAGCAGTCACCGACCAGGAGCAGATTGCCCCAAAGAGTGAGGCAAGCGGATTTAAAAACGGGACGAGCCCGAAAAACGCCGCTGCAAAACCGGCGAACATGGCAATACTGACAAAGAGGTTAATCACCGGATTCAGTAAAATACCAATCAGCGAAATTTCCTGAAAACAGAGGAGGTTGACCGGAAGGGTACCCAAGACCGCCGCAATTGATACGGTAAACAAAGAAACCGTATTCCTTCCAGCCGACCCGGTGATTTTCAGCCGTCCGCAGATCAAATCCCCAAGCGGGCGTGCAAACAGCAGGATTCCCAGCGTTGCGGTGACAGAAAGAAGAAACCCAATATCGTACATGGTGTACGGATTCGAGAGGCAGATCAGCAGGCAGGCGATTCCCAACGAATTGAGCCCATTTGCGGGGCGGCGGAAAATCCGGCCGGAAAGGAGGATGAGCATCATGATCCCGGAGCGGAGAACAGAAGGCGTACAGCCCGCGAGAAGCATGAAACCAACAACGGCGAAAATCCCAATTCCGGAAGAAAGCCGTTTGTTGAACCGCAAAAGGGACAGGAAGCCCATGGTCAGCTGAATTACGATCGTCAAATGCATGCCCGAAACACTGAACAGGTGAGTAATCCCCGCCCGGCTGAAAGTCGTCCGGGTGAGCTCGCTTAAATTTGACGTCCCGCCCAGCAACATCCCGGTGGTAATATTGGCGTTTTCGGCAGACATGTGGTTCCCAATGGATTCGCTGAGCCGGTCGCGGAGAACGCGGAAAGAAGCTTGAAGGTTGAATCCGGAGGCAGGCTCAACTGCCAGCTCCGATTTGTAAACTGCGTAGCTTTTCAAAAACAGGCCGTGGGATTTGTAGTAATCTCCCAGAACTTTTCCCTCCGCCGGTTCATTTACAATGAACTTCATCTGGGTTTCAATGACGTCGCCGTAATCCGCATCTAGATTTTCCCGGACACTGTAGATCACGCTGGTCGGAGCAACTGTCCGTCCATCTACCTCTAGTAATTTCAATTCGTAATTATACATATTGTACCAAGGCCCGTAATCTTCAACTACCGCCTTTACCGTTACGGTTTGGCCTTCCAGCTGTCCCGCCGGTTCATAAACAGTGCGGGTATAAATGAAAAAGACGCCGAAAGCCAAGACAGCCGCGGACATCACGCACCAAAAGGTCCGATTTTTCCGCAGCGGCCTGATACAAAGCCCGGCTATAAGCAGAACCAGAAGCACCGGGAAACACCAAACAAGTTTCCCGGCGCCTAAAATGGCGGCCGCAAGCAAAGCGGCGGCATAACCGTAACCAAACCGTGCCAATCTTTGCATGCCCATACTTCTGTCCTGCCTTATGTTACATAAAATTGAATCAGGCGCTAAAAGCGCCGCCATACAGCTTTCCGGCAGCAAATAATACCGCTGGTATTCCCGCTCTTTAGCCGGCCTTGTTTTTGACTATTTTTCGAAAAGAGGAAGTTCCTCCAGGAAGATGATGTCGTCCCGTTTCGCAGCATCCCCCTCAGCGAGGACGGTCGCGATACCCACAACGTTTCCTCCCGCCACATTCGCCAGTTCCATCAGCGAATTGAGGGACTCGCCCGTGCTGATAACGTCGTCGACAATCAGAACGCGCTTGCCTTTGAGGAGCTCAATATCAAATTTATCAATGTAAAGCGTTTGCATGTGCATGGTGGTAATGGATTTTACATCCACCTTGACCGGATCCTTCATGTAGAGCTTCAGACCCTTTCTGGCAACGACATAGCGCTCGTCCAGCTGGCGTGCCATTTCATAGGCAAGTGGGATTCCCTTGGCTTCCGCTGTCAGAATCACGTCATGCTCCGGCACTTTTTTGACAAGCTCAGCCGCACAGGCGACGGTGAGCTCAACATCGGTAAACATGACAAAGGCCGCAATATCAAGGTGCTCATTCACCGGACAGATCGGCAGTTCGCGGGTAAGCCCCGCAACATTTAAAGTATAGGTGTCTTTCATATCGTTTCCTCCAAATTAAACGTTTTGTATATAAGCGGATAAATATTACATTTACGCCATCTTCTCAATGAGCTTTTTCCCACCGAGCACATGGAAATGCAGGTGTTTGACGGTCTGCGCGCCATCCTCACCGCAGTTGGTGATGATCCGGAAACCGTTTGCCAGCCCCAGTTCGGAAGCAAGCTTGGCTATCACCTCAAAAATATGGGCAACCACAGCAGAATTCCCGGCCGTAATCTCCCCGGCACTTCCGATGTGCGCCTTGGGAATCACCAGGAAATGCACAGGGGCCTGGGGATTAATATCGTAAAACGCATAGACTGAATCGTCCTCATATATCTTTTTACTGGGGATTTCCCCGGCGATGATCTTACAAAACAGGCAATCCATATTAATTTCTCCTTTCTGCTTACAGCGCCGTCAGCTTTTCCACCAAAGACGGCAGGAAGGAAAGCGCTTCATCCATTTTATACGGGTCAGAGACACCGGCCATCGCCATATTCGGGCGCCCGCCGCCCTTTCCGCCTGCAATTGCGGCAATTTCCTTGATGACCACGCCGGCAACCACGCCTTTTTCAATTGCTTTCGGACCGCAGGCAGCGACCAGCGTGCCTTTTCCATCCCGGATAGTTCCAACAACCAGAACTGAATTGGGAATTTTGTTTGTCATTTTATCGGCAATCTTTTTCAAGGATTCCGGGTTCGCGTTTTGGAACAGGAAAGAAGCGACACGCAGACCGTTTACTTCAACGGTGTTTTCTGCAACGCCCTTGGCCTGGAATTCGGCGAATTCGGCGTTAATTTTATCAAGCAGTTTTTCCTTGTCTTTGAGCTCGGCGGAAAGGGCCGCGCACTTATCCGGCAGCTCGGAGGGATTGGTAATTTTAAGCATCCGGCAGCATTTTGCCAGCATGTCGTTGGTGCCGTTAATCAGTTCCAGCACCCCTGCGCCAGTCACTGCCTCAATACGGCGCACGCCAGCCGCAACCGAGCTCTCACTGACAATTTTAAACAGGCCGATTTTTCCTGTATTATCCACATGGGTACCGCCGCAGAGCTCAATGGAGTATTCCCCAATGTCACAGACCCGGACGATATCACCGTACTTTTCTCCAAAGAGAGCCATGGCTCCCTTCGCCTTGGCGGAATCAATATCAGTCTCGTACAGGCCGACATCGACCGCGGAAAGAATTGCACGGTTGACGTCCATTTCAATCGTTTTAATTTCTTCCGGCGTCAGCGCCTGGAAGTGGGAGAAGTCAAAACGCAGCCGCTGCGCCGTGACGAGCTGGCCCGCCTGATGAACGTAGTTTCCAAGTGTTTTCCGCAGCGCTGCCTGGAGCAGATGGGCTGAGGTATGGTTTCGCATAATCGCCCGGCGGTTGTAACCGTCGATATCGGCCTGTGCGGCCTCCCCAACGGAAACCGAGCCCTCTTCAACCACGCCGTAGTGGATAAAATGCCCGCCATCGTCCTTTTGGCAGTCTGTAACACGGAACAGGCCGTTTGCCGTTTTAATCACGCCAATATCGGCAACCTGCCCGCCGCTTTCCGCATAAAACGGGGTTTTGTTCAGGAGCACCGCGCCCTTGCTCCCGGCGTTGATCTCCCCGGCAATCTCCCCCTCAGTTACAAGCGCCAGGACTTCCGCCTCACAGGAAATAACATCATAACCTACAAATTCGGTTGCGGGACAAGCCGACAAATCAATTCCGTCACCTTTCCAAGCAACGTCTCCACCCGCAAAATGGGCGGTGCGGGCACGTTCCCGCTGTTCTTTCATCAATACGGCAAAACGCTCTTCATCTACGGAGACGCCCCGCTCAGCCGTGATCTCCATCGTCAGGTCAATCGGGAATCCAAAAGTATCATAAAGCTTAAAGGCGTCGTCTCCGGCGAGTATTTTTTCCCCTTTCTGTTCCATCCGGTCTAGAATAGAGGTGAGAAGATCCATCCCTTTATCAACAGTCTTTTCAAAATTTTCCTCTTCCACCCGGACTACTTTTTTAATGTAATCCGCCTTTTGCCCCAATTCCGGATAAGCGGTGCGGTTTTCGTGGATCACCGTATCAACCACTTCATACAGGAAAGGTCCGTTGACCCCCAGCAGGCGGCCATGGCGGGCCGCACGGCGAAGGAGCCGCCGCAGGACATAACCCCGCCCCTCATTGGAAGGCAGAACCCCGTCACCCACCATGAAAACGGTGGAGCGCACATGGTCGGTAATAACGCGGAGGGAGATGTCCGCTTTTTCATTCTCTTTATAGGTAACGCCAGCAATCCGGCTGATATGCTTCATAATATTCTGGATGGTATCAACCTCAAAAAGGTTATCAACCCCCTGGGTAATACAGGCAAGCCGTTCCAACCCCATGCCGGTGTCTATATTCGGATGCTCCATCCGCTCATAGTGGCCATCGCCGTCACCGTTAAACTGGGAGAAAACCAAATTCCAGAATTCGACATAGCGGTCACAGTCGCAGCCCACGCCGCAGGTCGGCTTGCCGCAGCCGTACTCCTCGCCCCGGTCAAAATAAATCTCGGAGCAGGGGCCGCAGGGGCCGGAACCGATTTCCCAGAAGTTGTCCTCTTTCCCAAGGCGGACAATCCGTTCCGGGGCCACGCCTACCTCGTTGACCCAGATGTCGAACGCTTCGTCGTCGTCCTGGTAAATCGAGACCCAAATCCGGTCGAGCGGCATTTTAATGACTTCTGTGATGAATTCCCAGGCCCACTTAGTCGCCTCGTGCTTAAAATAATCACCGAACGAAAAATTGCCCAGCATTTCAAAAAAAGTGCCGTGACGGGAGGTTTTTCCCACGTTTTCAATATCCGGCGTGCGGATACATTTCTGGCAGGTGGTGACCCGTTTATTCGGCGGGGTTGCCTGCCCAAGGAAAAATTTCTTCATCGGCGCCATGCCGGAGTTGATAAGCAGCAGGCTGCTGTCGCCGATCGGCACCAGCGGGAAGCTCGCCAGCCTGGTATGCTGCTTGGTTTCAAAAAAGCTTAAAAACTGCTCGCGCAGGTCGTTGAGTGAGGTCCACTCCATGGTTTCACATTCCTTTCAATGATCCGTACTGCTGAAAAACAAAAACAGCCCCCATCCTCAGAATATCTGGGACGAAGACTGACGTTTCCGTGGTACCACCCGGTTTGAGCTTTATATAAAACTCCTCTCGTATTTCCTTAACGCGGAAAACGGCGCGCTTATCTTTTTACGAAAGTTTCACGCGCAGCTCCAAGGCGGCTCCCCATTATTTCCAAAAAGCCTTGCACCAACCGGCTTTTCTCTAATTTGGACTGTAAATGGGTTAACCTTTTCACAGCAGTAACAATATTAAGAATATTTTAACATCCTTTTTATAAAAAGTCAACGTGTTCCCCGGCGCCTCTCCGCTTCAAATAAATGTGCACGGTGAACCTTCGCCATTTTGCTGCCGGCCTCGTTGTAGATCTTCAAACGGTATGGTAAGATAAAATTGACAAGCTAAAATTTTGGAGGCCGAACAATGAAGAAATTATACCAAATACTGAAAATAGCATGTTACAGCTTCATCGGTGTTTTTATAGGAAGCAGCATCTATCAGTATTATGACTACAAAACACACACCGCTTTATATGAATTACAGCCTGCCCCATGGTACTTGACTATTGAGATACGGGGAATCTTTACAGGCATTGTTGTGGTAATGATCCTTATAGCAATGTGGATTGTCAAAAAGAGAATCAAGTAAAGCAATTTCCCGTTTATGGGGCGGCCACCCTGTTTTGCCGAAGCAGGATTGAGCAAGCCAAGTATCAGCATCAGGGAGCCTGTTCCGCCTTGATTTCGTCCAAAAGAGTCAAGTTGTCTGCGATTTCGGCAAAGACCGGCCCGGCGCTCATATTTCCCGTAGTACCGTTTTCTACCACGACAGCGACTACATATTTCGGGTTTTCAGCGGGGAAATAACCGGCAAACCACGCGTCGAGCTTTTCGTTTCCCACTTCGTCAAAACTGCCGGTCTGGGCCGTTCCCGTCTTGCCCGCGGCCGACACCCGGGTCGGCTTTGCCCTCATGTTGCCCTTCTGCTCAACGCAGGCTTTTAAAAAGTCCTGCAGGGTTTTCGCCGTACTTTCTGTCATCGCGTAGATCGGCGCGGAAGATTCCTTTTTTTCGCTCAGCGTTACTCCGTCGCGGGTTGTCCCCTCAACCAACTGGGCAACCGGTGTTTTCCCGCCGTTTACAACGGAGGAAATCATCTGGCAGAGCTGCACCGGGGTGGCGAGAAGCCTTCCCTGCCCAAAGCTCAGGTTGGCAACATCGGCAGGATTCGGGAGTTCCTCCGGTTTTGGCAAGACGCCGGCGCTGGTGTAGAGGCCCTCCGCCAGTTCCGTTTGCCTTCCAAAGGACAGGTTAGAGGCCGATTCCACAATTTTTTTTGCGCCGAGCTGAAGCCCCAGGCTGACAAAATAGGTGTTGCAGGATTCGATCATCGCTTTCTGCATATCAATTGTCCCATGACCTGAAAGAAGGTGGCAGTGGAACGGCTGGCCGCTGACATCGATCAGGCCGGTACAGCCATAGGCAAGGCTTGCCGGTATTCCGGAATCCAACGCGGCGGCCGCCAACGTGATTTTAAAAGTGGAGCCGACCGGGAAGGCCGAAAAACAGCGGTTGAGGAGCGGGCCCGCGTCGTTTTTCAGGCTGGAGGCGATGTCGTTTGGATCGTATTCCGGAAAGCTCGCACAGGCCAGCAGTTTCCCGGTCGACGGTTCCATGACCACCACCGCGCCCTGGCCGATCATCTTCGAACCCACATTCTCACAGACCGCCTGGATTCCCCGGTCAATGGTCAGCACAACGCCGGAACTGCCGTCCCCGGTTTTAGAAACAGCGCCGTTCCCGGTTTTCAGCGCTTCACCCAAACCGTTGAGGGTATAACTGACCTGAGTAATTTCACCGGTCCCGGAGAGAAAATCGTCGTAGGCCTTTTCAATGCCGGTAACTCCCTTCCCCTCACTGTTGATATAACCAATAATATGGGAGGCAATTTGGTTTTTGCCGTACCGTTCGGGCACGCTCACCTGGGTTACACCATCCGTTTCCAATTCTTTTGGAAGGAGTTCGGTAAGAAACGGGCGCCCTTGCTGCAGGCTTTTGTAAAGTGAATCACGGTCCTCTTTTGAAACGGAATCCAATAAATCCTCCGCTGTTTCGGGCTGCGGCAGGACTGCAGAAACTGTTTTGGCCTCAGTATTCACAAGGCTGTTGAAATTCCGGTCGTAAATCTGTCCCCGGGCGCTGCCCGCGGTCAGGGTATAGCTGCGCTGGTTCAATGCCGTTTCCTTTAAATCGGCCGAGGCGGCAAGGGTTGCGACCCTGATGTTTAAAAAAGACATCAGAACACAAAATAATGAAAAAACCGCAATCATTCGTTTTGACAATGGAACCGCCTCCTGGAGATCAGTGTTTTATGCTTTTTTCAATGTTGGTCAACGCCCCGTCATTTCAGCGGTAAAAGGACATCGTAGGGAAACGCCGTTTCCCCGCCGGACACGGGCGTCCTCTGCGCTGCAATCATATTCTTCCCCGAAAACATCGAATTTATCGGCAGAAAGCACTGAGGCGTTTTCTTGTAAACAGAGCGGTTTTATGTTAAAATAACAAAGAGAAAAGTTTATTTTTTCAACTTTTATGTTCCAATCAACCTTCGTTAAAAAACAGAAAGCGGTGTTTTTTTGAATCATCAGACCGTGCTGATCCTCGACTTCGGCGGCCAGTACAACCAACTGATCGCCCGGCGCGTCCGCGAATGCGGGGTTTACTGTGAAGTAAAATCCTACAAGACCTCTATGGATGAAATCAGGGCAATGAAGCCCGCCGGTATCATCTTCACAGGCGGGCCGAACAGCGTCTATCTGGAGGAATCTCCCCGCATTTCCAAAGAAATTTTCGAACTCGGCCTGCCGGTGCTGGGAATTTGTTATGGCATCCAGCTGATGGCACACCTGCTCGGGGGCGGCGTCACAACTGCCGCCACCAGTGAATACGGAAAAACAAAGACGTTTTACAAGTCCTCCTGCGCCCTTTTTGACGGGTTTCCCGCAGAGGGGATCTCCTGGATGAGCCACACCGATTACATCGACCGGCTCCCGGAAGGGTTCGTTTCAGCCGCCCACACTGCCGACTGCCCCGTAGCGGCCATGGAAAACCCCGCCCGAAAGTTTTACGGGATGCAGTTCCACCCGGAGGTCATGCACACTGAAAACGGCTTGAAAATGCTTCATAACTTCCTTTACAAAGTCTGCGGCTGCACCGGGGACTGGACGATGGAAAGCTACGCCGAAACCTCTGTAAAAGCGATCCGGAAAAAAGTCGGGGACGGAAAGGTCCTGCTCGCCCTCTCCGGCGGGGTGGATTCCTCGGTCGCGGCGGCGCTTTTGGAAAAAGCGGTCGGGAACCAGCTCACCTGCATCTTCGTCGACCACGGCCTGATGCGGAAAAACGAAGGAGACGAAGTTGAGGCCGCTTTTGGGAATTCCGGTATGAACTTCATCCGGGTCAACGCGGGGGAGCGGTTTCTCGGGAAGCTCGCCGGCGTTTCCGAGCCGGAGGAGAAACGGAAAATCATCGGGGAGGAATTTATCCGGGTCTTTGAGGAAGAGGCCAAAAAGATCGGAACAGTCGACTATCTGGTGCAGGGCACCATCTATCCGGACGTCATTGAATCGGGCGCGGGGGACGCGGCGGTCATCAAAAGCCACCATAACGTGGGCGGCCTGCCCGATACCGTCGATTTCAAAGAGATCATCGAGCCGCTGCGCCCGCTCTTCAAAGATGAAGTCCGTAAACTTGGGCTGGAGCTCGGCTTAAAAGAATACCTCGTCTGGCGCCAGCCCTTCCCCGGGCCGGGCCTTGCGATCCGGATCATCGGGGAGATTACTCCGGAGAAAGTCGCCATGCTTCAGGACGCGGATTACATCTTCCGGGACGAAATTGCCAAAGCGGGGCTTGACCGGGACATCCACCAGTATTTCGCGGTCCTGACCAACATGCGGTCGGTCGGCGTTATGGGGGACGGCCGGACCTACGACTACACCCTTGCCCTGCGGGGCGTCACCACCACCGACTTTATGACAGCCGACTTCGCCCGGATTCCCTACGATGTACTGGGCAGCGTCAGCAGCCGGATCATTAACGAGGTCAAGGGGATCAACCGGATTGTCTACGACGTCACGACAAAACCGCCTGCCACGGTGGAGTGGGAATAAAAAACATCCCCGGAAACTCTTTTGAGTTTCCGGGGATGTTTCATTTTTACCCGATAACGCCGAGTGACCGGAGGAGTTTGACACAGTCGAGATATCCCTGTTTATAAAGCTCCTGCTGCATAATTGCGGTTTGGACGAACTCCTGTTCCAGGCAGTCGCGCATGTCGGCGCAGTCGCCCGCGCTGATGGGTACGCCGCGGTCGCGGCAAAGAATGGGATTGATGTTTTCTAAAAGAATTTTCTCTTTTTCGGCCGCCAGCGCATATTCACTGTTATTTTTTCTGAGATTGGCCACCGTTTCTTCAATTTTACTGTTTAAGTATTCGCCAAATGCTGTGTCCATTTTCTTTCTCCTTTCTTGTGGCACCGCCGCTTGTAAGAAGAAAGCACATATGGTATGATAGTTATGTACTCCCGCCTTATGGCGGCTGTGCGGGGGGGGAAGCGGCGTTGCTTTGTGAGAGTCTGCGCCGCTTCTTCATCTTTTGTTCTTTAAGCCATTAATCGCTTCCCGAACTCCCTCTGCCCTCGTCAAATTTTTTCGTTCGCAGTAACTGTCTAATATTTCTTCCTCTTCCTTATTGATGCGAACAGTCAATTTAACAGATTTGGGATTATCAGAAAACGGACGGCCCATTTTTTTATTGTCGGACAAATCATCAGCCCTCCTTTGTTGTCGACAATAATATTATAAGTTAATGCCGACAAAAAGTCAATGGATATTTTTAATTGTGATCTCCTTTTAAGAGGGCCTTTCCGTGTTACATATAAAAAATAGTATTAAACGCGCCGAAACGGCGCAAATATCCAGTGTGCATTTTTTGTTACACGGGTGGAAAAACGCTGTTTTTCTCTTTTGTAATAAAAAACACGCCATGCGGGTTAAAAACGTTTAAAACGGATTAACAGCCGAATTGCGAATCGTCAGGCCCGGTCACAGGCGCAATTACAATCCCCCCGTAAATCCGCGGGGATTTTTAGCGCCTTTTTTCGGTTATTCTGCCGTATTTTATAGATTTTTCTTTTCCTTTGGCGGATTTTATATTATAATAGTTGTGTTTGTTAAAAACCTATTCCTTTATAGTTTGGAGCGTATGAGATGGAACGTAAAGTTGGCACTGTATCCAGAGGCATCCGCTGCCCTATCATCCGTGAGGGCGACGACCTGTCTCAAATCGTTGTAAACAGCGTACTGGAGGCCGCGGAGCAGGAGGGCTTTTCCCTGCGCGACCGGGATGTTATTTCGATCACCGAATCGGTCGTTGCCAGAGCTCAGGGCAACTACGCGCCTGTTTCCGCCATTGCGGCTGATGTGAAAGAAAAACTCGGTGGAGAGACCATCGGTGTCCTTTTCCCAATTCTCTCCCGCAACCGGTTCGCCATCTGCCTGCGGGGCATGGCGCGGGGGGCTAAAAAAATCGTCCTGATGCTCAGCTACCCGAGTGACGAGGTGGGCAACCAGCTCATTTCCCTCGACCAGGTGGACGAGGCGGGCGTCAATCCTTACAGCGATGTGCTGGACCTTGAAAAATACCGCGCGCTGTTTGGGGAAAACAAGCACACCTTTACCGGTGTGGATTACGTTCAGTATTACGGCGATTTGATCCGCGAAGAGGGCGCAGAATGCGAAATTATCTTTGCGAACGACCCGCGGGTTATCCTGAATTATACCAAAAACGTCCTCACCTGCGACATCCACTCCCGCGCCCGCACCAAACGGATTCTGAAAGCGGCGGGAGCCGAACGTGTCTTTGGGATGGACGATATTCTGACCGCGCCGGTAAACGGCAGCGGCTGCAACGAAAGCTTCGGCCTGCTCGGCTCGAATAAATCCACAGAGGAAACTGTAAAGCTCTTCCCCCGCAACTGCATGCCCCTGGTTGAGGATATTCAGAAAAAAATCCTGGAAAAGACCGGGAAACACGTCGAGGTTATGGTTTATGGAGACGGCGCGTTCAAAGACCCGGTCGGGCAGATTTGGGAGCTTGCGGACCCCTGCGTTTCGGTTGCGAACACCCCGGGGCTGGAGGGCACCCCGAATGAAATCAAACTCAAATACCTGGCCGACAACGACTTTGCCGGGCTTTCCGGCGCAGCTCTTCAAAAAGCGATTGAAGAACGGATCAAAGAGAAAAAGGACAACCTTGTAGGCGATATGGCTTCCCAGGGCACCACGCCCCGCCGGCTGACAGACCTGATCGGCTCGCTGAGCGATCTCACCAGCGGATCCGGCGACAAAGGCACCCCGGTTATCCTGATCCAGGGCTATTTCGATAATCTGACCGACTAATAAGAAAGGGAGAGTGTGAATGAAACAGGATATGATCGTCATCCTCGATCTTGGAAGCCATGATAACACGGGGGTTGCCCGTGCAATCCGCTCCCTCGGCGTTTACAGTGAAATTTACCCGCACGACATCACCCTGGGCGAGCTAAAGTCCCTGCCCAATATCAAAGGGATTATTGTCAACGGCGGCCCGAACGATGTAATCGACGGGGAGAAAATCTCCGTTTCCGCCGACATTTACAGCTGCGGCCTCCCCGTGCTGGCCGTAGCGCACGACCGCGCCGCCTCGGGCGAAAAACTTGCGGCATGGCCGGACAGCGAGCAGGGTATGCTTGACATGCTCCGCCCCTTTGTTTTTGAAACCTGCAAGGCGGAAGCGAACTGGAATATGAAGAACTTCATCGCCGACCAAATTGAGCTGGTCCGGCGGCAGGTAGGCAGTAAAAAGGTCCTGTTGGCTCTGTCCGGCGGGGTAGACAGTTCCGTTGTGGCGGCGCTTTTACTCAAGGCGATCGGCAATCAGCTGACCTGTGTCCATGTCAATCACGGTCTTCTCCGCAAAGGCGAACCCGAACAGGTGGTTGAGGTTTTCCGCAACCAGCTCGGCGCGAACCTTATCTATGTAGACGCAAGCGAACGGTTCCTTGAAAAGCTTGAAAACGTTGCCGACCCGGAAAAGAAACGCAAGATCATTGGCGCTGAATTTATCCGCGTGTTCGAAGAGGAAGCCCGGAAGCTGGAAGGGATCGACTACCTTGCGCAGGGCACCATCTATCCGGACATTGTTGAAAGCGGAACTAAAACCGCAAAGATGGTAAAATCCCACCACAACGTGGGCGGCCTACCGGATGATCTCGCCTTTGAACTGGTGGAGCCTCTCCGCCAGCTTTTTAAAGATGAAGTCCGCGCCTGCGGCCTTGAACTCGGCCTGCCGGATTCCATGGTCTACCGCCAGCCCTTCCCCGGCCCCGGTCTTGGGGTACGCTGCCTTGGGGCTATTACAAAAGAGCGGCTCGAATGCGTTCGGGAGTCGGACGCCATTCTCCGCGAGGAATTCGCAAAAGCGGGGCTTGATAAAACCGTTTGGCAGTATTTCACTGTCGTGCCCGATTTTAAGTCGGTCGGCGTGCGGGACAACGCACGGAGTTTTGAATACCCCGTTATTCTGCGGGCTGTCAACACGGTGGACGCCATGACCGCCAGCGTGGAGCAGATCGACTGGCCGGTTCTGTTTAAAATTACCGACCGGATTCTCAAAGAGGTTCCCGGCGTCAACCGGGTCTGCTACGACCTTTCACCGAAACCGCCCGCGACTATTGAGTGGGAATAAATTGAAAAAGTCTGAAACCCCAGTAATATCAAGGGTTTCAAGGTTTTCGAAGAGCCCGTTGATAAGATTTTGATAAGATTCTGCTCGGTACCCTTTATCGTGTGTATCGAGTGGTTTGTGAGTAAAAAGTAATATCTTGTGGCTCGCAAAAAACACCATATTAAACATTAAACCCCGTACTGACGGAATTTGTCAGTACGGGGTTTCTGTCGTTTGAAGGTTTAATTGTTTTCGAAAACCTTTAATGCAAGGAAATTATCTTTAGCAACTTTATATGAGGCAAGCTTTTTATCCCATTCGGTTCTATTTTTAGCTTTTTTGAGGACTTCATCTAATGAATAATCATCAAAGTATTCAATTTTATCATTGCTGTAAAACCGTTTGCAATACTCTACAAACAAATCCTTTATTATATCAGTTGTACGACCTTCTTCATCATATTCAAAAGGTCGATCTTCAATAATTTTGGAAAGGTCGTCTCGTAAATAAAGCAAATCTAACGGCACCTCATAATCAACGATTTCATCATCAATTTCAATAGGAACAGGTTTTGTGTTAATGCCGTTTTGCTCAAGCTTATAACAGAAATATGAAAATAGGCTTTCGGCACAAACGGATTAATAGTTATATGAACATACATTTTTATAAGCCGACAGAAAAGCTGTTAATGCAGTTCGCTCCTTTTTGGTAAGGTATTTTGCATCGTGTGCTTTTGAAGTATCTTCAAGAATTTTGTAATTTTTCCAAGAACGCTGTTCGGAGATTATTCGTCGCATCGGAAACAAGACATTTAATCTTAATGCGTTACGATTGCCTTTCTTGAAATAGGCTGCCGAAATCCACCACGAAATCAAACCGGATAAAAGTACGGTTGCCAAAGTGAATATATGCTCACAAGTAAATAACCAACCGAAGAATTTTTCCATTTATAATCCTCCTTGATTAGTCCTTGAGCTTATCCTTAAAGGCTTCTACGAGAGCATCGCTGAGTTCCTGTGACGGAACCTTTGCCCAACGCTGCGTGGTGTCTTTTTCGGGATAAGTATAACGCCACTCATCGTATTGTTCTTTAGAAATCTCGCCACTTCTGTATTTTTCAGCTTGTTCTGCCCAAGCGGCAAGCATTTGGAAAACAGAACGGTCAACATTCGGCTTATTACCGTCAAAGACGATATGTACATTATTTTCATTCTTTTCTACTCTTACGCCGTACAAATCCTCAACAGCAAAAAGAGTGTGTATAAAGCCAAGCTCACTATCAATATCCGGAATTCTGAGTGCCAAAGGCGAAACCTCAAGCACTCCTGCAAGTGTCTTTACCAAGTCCTCTTTGGGCGTTCTTGAGCCTGACTCATACTGCGCCATACGAATGTCAGCAGTTTTTTGCGGAAAGCCCACAGCCTGACCGAGCCACTTTTGTGTCATACCTCTTAAATTTCTAAAGAAACGGATTCTTTCACCAATAGCCATAATCATTGCTCCTTTATGTAAGGTTGAATTGATTATAACAGATATGCTTAGTGATTGTCAAGATATATAAAACAAAAAAGTTTAATATTTTCTCAAAAACCTCTTGACATAACTGTATTTGCTTAGTATAATAGCAAATACAGACTTAAACAAATATGTTTTAGTCAAACAACTGAATAACTGTCGCACATCACAGTAATGGTGTGTCCGCCCGGGCAAATCGGATGGCGGCCAGAAAGTATCCGACACTAAACAACCAAAACAATTATAAAGGAGGTGTTTTTATGACAGAAAAATCTTTTATCAGAGCCGATGAGGTTGCAGAAGAATTGGATGTATCGAAATCTTATGCATATAAGGTTATAAAACAGCTCAATGATGAGTTGAGTGCAAAAGGATATATCACAGTTGCAGGACGCATCAGCCGACAGTATTTTAATGAAAGAGTTTACGGAGCAGAAAGGAGAGAGATATAATGCCAGCTTACAAAAACAAAGATAACGGAACTTGGTATGTGATGACTCAATACACAAATTGGAAAGGCGAACGCAAGCCAAAGTGTAAGCGAGGATTTGATACCAAACGAGAGGCGCAGGAATGGGAGCATACTTTCCGACAACAAAATTCGGGAGATTTGGATATGCCCTTTTCTGCCTTTGTTGAAATCTACTGTCAAGAGCAAAAGCCACGATTAAAGGAAAGCACTTGGCAAACAAAAGAAAATATTATTCAGCAGAAAATTCTGCCGTATTTTGAAAATTACAAAATTAATGAGATTACAACCAAAGATGTACGAGCGTGGCAAAATGAAATGCTTGCATATCGTAACGAGGAGAATAAGCCCTATTCATCATCCTATCTGAAAACGCTGCACAATCAACTTTCTGCCATATTTAATTATGCAGTAAGATTTTATGACTTGCGTAGCAATCCCGCCGCAAAAGCCGGAAATATGGGTAGTGAAGAACGCAAAGAAATGCTGTTTTGGACAAAGGAAGAATATCAAAAGTTCTCCGAAGTAATGATGGATAAACCGATTTCTTACTATGCATTCCAAATGCTTTATTGGACAGGTATCCGTGAGGGAGAATTGCTTGCTCTTACCCCTGCTGATTTTGATTTTGAAAAGGGAACGGTAAAAATCAGCAAAACATGTCAAAGAATAAAAGGTGAAGATATGATTACTTCACCGAAAACAAAGAAAAGTAATCGAACAGTACAAATGCCGGATTTTCTTTGTACTGAAATGCAGGAGTTCTTTGATATGCAGTACGGGCTGAAAAGGAAAGACCGTATTTTCAACATAACGAAAAGCTATCTTCATCACGAAATGGACAGAGGCTCCAAAGCTGCAGGTGTAAAGCGTATTCGTATTCACGATTTAAGGCACAGTCATATCAGCCTTTTAATTGATATGGGATTTTCGGCAGTAGCCATTGCAGACCGAGTGGGACACGAGAGTATAGAAATTACTTATCGCTATGCGCATCTGTTCCCGTCAAAGCAAAAGGAAATGGCAGTTAAACTTGATTTTATGAATAAAGGAGTGTGATATTATGTCAGCCAAAAATGTTGATAAGTATAATCGTTTTCGCAGTATCACCGTAGCTTTCAGAGTATCTCCCGAAGAACAAAAGGAGCTAAACAGAGCCATTGCTCTTTCGGGATTGCCCAAGCAGGAATATTGTTATCGCAAATGTATGGAGCGTGAAGTGGTGGTTCAGCCAAATCCGAGAGTTTACAAGGCTCTTAAAACTCAAATGGAATTCATCCTTAATGAATTGCAACGAATTGATGTCGGCGGGAGCATTGAGCCGGAGCTTCTTGCTACTATTGACCTTATTACTATCACAATGAACGGATTGAAAGGAGATGGCAACAATGGAAAATAAAAAAATGACCGCTCCCGTTGTATCTGTTGGCGCAGATACGGAGCAGTCACCAAATGTATGTAATGATAGTATAACCGATAGTGCCGAAAATTTCAAGGACTTAGAGAAAAGTCTTCGTGAAATGCAGAGAGAAATGTTAAGGCAAATGGATCCGTCCTATCTTAAAACGGTATCTCTTTCTGCACTATATGATACAGACTTTGAGCCAACGGAAGCATTGATTGACGGCCTGCTTTATCGGGGAGCCTACTTATTCATAGGCTCTCCAAAGGTCGGCAAAAGTTTTATGATGGCACAGCTTGCCTATCATATCAGCACGGGTACACCGCTATGGAATTACAAGGTGAAGAAAACTCCAGTGTTGTACTTCGCTTTGGAAGATAACTATCAACGCTTACAGCGAAGACTGTTTCAGATGTTCGGCGCAGATGGTACAGACGATTTGTATTTTGCGACGGAATGCAAAACCGTAAACGGCGGATTGGACGAACAAATTAAAGGATTTATGTGTGAACACCCAGACACGGGACTCATTATTATTGATACGCTCAAGCGTGTGAGAGAAACGGGCGGGGCTGATTACAGTTACAGCAGCGACTACGATATTGTTGCAAGGCTGAAAGCATTAGCCGATAGCTACAAGGTCGCAATGCTAATTGTTCACCACACCAGAAAAGAAAAGGCTGAAGATATATTTGATATGATTTCCGGCACAAACGGATTGCTTGGTGCAGCGGACGGAGCGTTTGCGCTCACAAAAGAAAAACGCACTTCTAACAATGCCACGCTCGATATTGTAGGCAGGGATCAGCCGGATATGAAAATTAAACTCGTCAGAGATACAAAGCGTTTGGTTTGGAATTTTGAAGAAGCCGAAACGGAACTTTGGGAAGAACCGCCAGATCCGTTGCTTGAAAAAATTTCAGAGTTTGTTTCTTCGGGTGGTAACTGTTGGGATGGTACAGCTTCAGAGCTATGTGAAAAACTCGGTTCGGATATGAAACCGAATGTACTATCTCTCAAGTTAAGTATCAACTCTGGACGCTTGCTTCAAGATTATGGTATTCATTACAAAGCAAGCCGCACCCACGGTGGACGCAAGATTTCTCTTTGGAAAGATACGGACAGCGTGACAATGTGTGACGACCGTGACAAACTTTCTGAGAACGATGACGAGGTCGAAAACATCGTCACCACCGTCACGGTTTGACACGCATTAAAGTTTTTGCAGGGTGCAGGTGGCTTTTTTCAAAAAGCCACTCCTGCTTCTCAAGGAGCGCAAAACCTGCTTGCAGGTTGCATTTTTGATGGGCTTGCCTGTCAAAAGTGCTTTTGCGTTACTCTTGACAAGAGTAACAGAACAGAGGACGGTCTAATTTAAGAGATTGGAGGTGTAATTATGGAAAGAACGATAAGTGCAATGGTCGGTAAAGGCTCGGTAAATCATAACAGCCGAAAGTTCAAGGCGGAAAATGTTGACGGTGAGCGTAGTTATCTTAACATAGATTATTGCAACGAGCCTATAAAGAAAATTTACTACGAATTGTTTGACGAGGCACTCGAAAGATATAACGAAAAGCAGACAAGAACCGACAGAAAAATAGAAAACTATTATGAAAAAATCAGAAATTCAAAGCAAGAAAAGCCGTTTCACGAACTGATTTTACAGATTGGCGACAAAGAAAATATGAGTGCCGAAAGTGAGAACGGACAGCTTGCAAGACAAATTTTAGACGAGTATTACCGTGGCTTTCAGGAGAGAAATCCTAATCTAAAAGTGTTCTCCGCTCATCTGCATATGGATGAGGCAACTCCACATTTGCATATTGATTTTGTTCCGTTCACAACCAGCAGCAAGCGTGGACTTGATACGAGAGTGTCGCTCAAACAGGCACTTGCCGCACAAGGTTTCAAGGGTGGAACTCGTGGCGATACCGAATGGAATCAATGGGTAAGTGCGGAAAAATCCGCCCTTGCTTTCGTTATGGAACGGCACGGAATCGAGTGGGAACACAAAGGCTCACACGAAAAACATCTGTCTGTTCTTGATTATAAAAAGCAAGAGAGAGCTGCGGAGATTAAAAAATTAGGTGCCGAAATCGAGAAAAAACAGACTGAATTTAATGTTCTGTCCGACAGAATATTAAATTATGACGAGGGTCTGGAACGCCTGCAAACGGTGGAAGAAATGCTCGATACTGCACCCGAATATCAACTTCCCGAACCGCAAGGCTTTATGACTGCAAAGGCGTATAAGACCAAAATTGCCGAGCCACTCATAAGCAAATTAAAGTCGCTGGTTAAAACGGCATTGGCTCGTTGCTTTGAGGGTTGGGACAATTACCACAGACTTAATGTTACGAATAGTAACTTGTATCGTGAAAACGAAATGCTGACGAAAATAAATAACAAGCTGAAAAGCGAAAACGAAGCCCTGCGTTCGGAAGTCAAGGATTACAAACTTTTACGCAAGGTTTTCGGGCATAAACAGATAGATGAATTGCTTGAACAGGCAAGAAACATCAAAGGTCATAAGCGTGAAAAACCACGCTCAAGATAAATAAATTTTGGAGGTAAAACAAAATGACAAACACAATTTTTGAACAAATGGGCGGTACTTACACACAGGTCGGCGACTATATGTTGCCTGATTTATTACCGGCGGAAGAAGAAAAGAAAGCGAATATCGGCGCTTGGGCAATGAGGCATAAACGATATTTGAAACAAAATCATAAAGTGCGTTATTACAATTTGCTGACAAGCGGTAAGCTAAATTCATATCTTGCAGATATTGAACAGCAGGCTCAAGACCTTTTTCTCCGGCTGGTAAAAGAACTTGCCAAAAGAGAAAATGTTAACGAAAAACTCAAAGCAGAAAACCAAATGCTTTGGGTGCAGAAGATGAATAATATCCGTAATCGTGCAACGGAAATTGTAAATGCAGAATTAGTTTACGCATTTGGAAAAAACACTATATTTAACCAATAATGAACATCATTTTGCCATTCTATCCTTTGCAAATTACCGCAACAAACTCATATCTCTTGGCAAGTACAACGATATATGATCCAAATTCAAAATCAAATACGCTAAATAACAAGCAGACACGGGAGTTAGTCTCTCGTGCCTGCTCGTTTTTTATTGAAGTGCTTTGTTGATTTTTTCAATAAGTTTTTCTGCTTGTGCTATTTCGTCCGTTTTCAAATCAGTCATACTATGATCTCTTGACCAACGTATAAACGCTTTTGCTAATTTATACTTTGAAAAATCAGTTTTTGCCACACTCTTTATAACATCGACAACAGGGCGTTTAGGCACATTCAGGGCTTCTGGTTCAACATCCAAAACTTTTGCCAATGTAGCTGTAATATCCGCTTTGGGGGTGCGGGAGCCGGTTTCATACTGGGTCAGACAAATCTCGGAAACCGTTTGAAAAACTTAATAACAGCTGCCCGCACCTGGGAACTTTAGGCAATTTTTCACTCCGCCGCGCTTTTCGGGTTTGAATCCGCCTCGGCCAAGGGCGCCCGCTCTTTAAGCAGGTCACGGATTTCAGTGAGCAGCTCTGCTTCTGACGGGGCCTTGGATGCTGCGGCGGCCTCCTCTTCCTTTTTCTTGCGGGCACGGGTCATAATTTTCAGGAAGAAGAAAATACAGACTGCAATGATCAGAAAATCAACGACATTCTGAATAAAATTACCGTACAGGATTGCCGATTCTGCCTTGACCACAGTGCCGTTTTCCACCACAGCCGGGCTGAGCACCCATTTGAGCGCCTTAAAATCGGTACCTGATGTCAAAAACCCAAAGAGGGGCATCACCATGTCGTTCACAATCGAACTGACGATTTTGCCGAACGCGCCGCCGATAATAACACCGACCGCCATGTCGATGACATTGCCTTTAAATGCGAACTTTTTAAAATCCTCCCATAAAGCCTTCCCTTTCATTTTAAAACCTCCCATTTATTTCTTTATTATGTAATTAAAAAGCCTGAGCTTTTTCCTATACACCAAAAATATATACCCATCCTTATGCCTGTCCAAGCGGGGACAGGCCCATACGTGCAACAGATATTTCATTCTTTGATCCCATAAATCCGCTTGATATCGCTCAGTCCTTCCAGGATTTCGTCCTCAGAAAAACCGCATTGTTTAAGATAGCGAGGGTCAAGTTCAGACAGGGTGCGGTAAAATTCAAACGCGGCGGCAAGGTACTCCACTTTGGGTTCACTTTCAATAAGTTCAAACAGTTCGTTTTCCGCCTCGTTGATTTTTCCCTCTCCAACCAGCTTCCGCAAACGGTAGGGCAGGTAGTTTTCAGACAGATACTCAAAAGGCACCTCTTCATCCTCCTGCTCCAAATCTTTTCCCAACAGTGTTTTGGCGAGAAATCGGGAAATCAGTTCTACTTCCCTCATAATAAAATCTTGCTGAAACATTCTAGCCACTCTCCCCATGCAACAAAATCATACCCTATTTTTTCGAAAATCGCAAGCGGGAAGTGTTATAATCCGCACAAAAGTAAAAATAATAAAATTGTTTTAATTATTGCATTATTTTACAAGAAATAAAATGCTTTCTTGTATTATGATGATGCTGATAAAGCTTTAACGGCTACCGCATTACAAAGAAGAGAGGCGCAACCATATGGATATGAAGCAATGGCTGGAAAATTTGAAAACAGCCCCCGTCAAAAAAGCAATGCCCATCTTGTCCTTCCCATCCATCCAGCTGCTGGATATTGGTGTAAAAGAGCTGATTTCAAGCAGCGATATGCAGTCCAAGGGGATGAAACTGATCGCCGACCGAACCGATGCCGCCGCCTCTGTCAGTATGATGGATCTCTCCCTTGAGGCGGAAGCTTTTGGTTCTGCCATCCGCGTCGCGGACGATGAAGTTCCGACCGTTATTGGCCATATCATTGAAAACCAGGAGCAGGCAGACGTCCTTCAGGTTCCCGAAGTCGGCGCCGGGCGTACCAGCATTTATATCGAGGCCATTGGAAAAGCCTGCAAGCTCATCACCGACCGGCCGGTCTTTGCCGGGGTCATCGGCCCGTTCTCCCTCGCCGGCCGGCTGCTCGACGTTTCGGAGGCGATGATTTACTGCTACGACGATCCGGATATGGTCCACACCGTTCTGACGAAGGTAACCGATTTCCTGATCAGTTATATCCGGGCGTATAAAGAGATCGGCGCCAACGGCGTGGTCATTGCCGAGCCGCTTGCAGGGCTTCTTTCTCCTGCCCTCAACGATGAATTCTCCGTACCTTACGTTAAACGGATCGTCGACGAATTGCAGGACGACAGTTTCATTATTATCTATCACAACTGCGGCGGCGGAACCATTCGGATGATCGACGGCATTCTTTCAATTGGTGCAGGCGCCTACCACTTCGGCAACGCCATTGATATGACCGAGATGATGAAGCACATCCCGGCTGATACCGTCGTCATGGGGAATATCGACCCCTCCACCCAGTTCCGCAACGGCACGCCGGAATCCATTCGGGAGGCAACCCTTTCTCTACTTGAGGCCTGCCACAGCTACCCGAACTTTATCATTTCCTCCGGCTGCGACATTCCGCCCCTCTCAAGCTGGGAGAATATCGACGCATTTTTTGCCGCTGTAGATGAATTTTACAAGAAATAAATCCTGTTCATTTTATCACCTCGCAAAGCCGCCCCTAATTACCGGGGCGGCTTTGTTTTTCCGAAGAATTAACACCCTTTTGACACAGAGCCGCAAATTCCGCTTGTTTTTTATAAATCCTCTGCTTATAATGAACTTGAAAACGACTATATGATAAAACAGTTCTTATAAAGGGAGGAAACGCTTATGCTGCAGCGCCTGTCCTGGGAGGTCGGCCCCTGTTCCGGCCGCGAGGAAACCCCAGCGGAATTCGTTCCGGCGGCCGTGCCTGGCGCCGTCCAGCTCGACTGGGCGAAAGCCAAGGGGCTGCCCGATTATAAATACGACTTGGGTTTCAAGGAGTACCGCTGGATGGAGGACTCCTACTGGCTCTACCGTTCCCCCCTGCGCCGCCAGACCTGCGCTTCGAATGAAAAAGCGTATTTTGTCTGCGGGGGAATTGATTATGAATTCGAAATCCGGATTGGGAAAAAGATTATCCTCCACCAGGAGGGGATGTTCCGCCCGGTGGAGTTCGAAATTACCCCTTACCTGGGTATAAACACCTACCTGGAAATTCTGATTTGGCCCGCTCCCAAAGACCCTTCCGCCTACTCGGATACCCGGGACGAGGCCAGGCAATGCTGCAAGCCTGCCGTCAGCTACGGCTGGGACTGGCACCCCCGGCTTATCCCGCTCGGCATCTGGGAAGAAGCCTGGATTGAAACCCGGGCGGAGAGCTTCCTGCGCGGAGCTGCGGCTGTCTATACCCTTTCCCACGATTATTCCCGCGCTGAAGTCACCCTCAAAGCGGAGCGGACCGGGGACGGGCCGGTGGAATGGCGCTTCCTTTCCCCAGACGGCGAGGAAGTTTTTACCGGCGAAGGGGACGACGTTACTTTCACAGTGGAGGAACCGGAGCTCTGGTGGTGTAACAGCTGCGGCAAGCCCGCCCTTTACCGCTACGAGGCTTATTTAGAGGATGAGCGCGGGGAGACGATCCGCAGGACCGGCCGGGTGGGGTTCCGCACAGTCGAGCTCGTCATGAATGAAGGGGCCTGGGATGAACCGGAAGGCTTTCCGCGGACCAGGAGCACCCCTCCTATCCAGCTGCGCCTTAACGGCGTCAATATCTTTGCCAAAGGTTCCAACTGGGTTAATCCGGAGATCTTTCCCGGCATCGTGACACGGGCTACCTACCTGCCCCAGATCAAGCTTGCCAAAGAGGCGAATATGAATCTGTTCCGCTGCTGGGGCGGCGCTTTTGTGGATAAAAACACCTTTTTTGAGCTCTGTGATGAATACGGTATTATGGTCTGGCAGGAATTCCCGCTGGCCTGCAACAACTACTATAATTCAGAACACTACCTCAGCGTACTGGAGAGCGAAGCCACCGCTCTGATTGAACGGCTGAAGGGTTTTGCCTGCCTGGTGCTCTGGTGCGGCGGAAACGAGCTTTTTAATTCATGGTCCGGCATGACTGACCAGCATTATGCGCTGCGGCTTCTCAACAAGCTTTGCTATGAGCTTGATCGGGGACGCCCTTTTATTCCAACCTCCCCACTTTACGGGATGGCTCATGGGTGCTATATCTTTAAATTTCGGACGGGAGAAGAGGTCTACGAAGCGATGAACCGCTCCCACTTCACCGCCTATACCGAGTTCGGCGTACCGTCTATTGCAAATAAGGACTGCCTTTTTGCCGCCCTTCCGGAAAAGAAGCTCTTCCCCCTGGTTCCAAATGAGTCCACCGTTGCCCACCACGCCTTTGACGCCTGGCTGCCGGGCGACACCTGGAGCGGCCTGGATATGCTGCGTTTCTACTGGGGCGAGCCAAAATCGCTCGACGACCTGATTGAGAAAACCCAATGGACCCAGAGCGAGGGATACAAATGCATCTTTGAAGAAGCCCGGCGCCAGAAACCCTACTGCTCCATGGCCCTCAACTGGTGTTTTAACGAACCCTGGCCAACGGTTGCCAACAATTCCCTTCTCAATTACCCTGCCTCCCCTAAAAAGGCTTATGAGGCGGTGAAGGCCTCCCTCCGGCCTGTTCTTGCGAGCGCCCGGCTGAACCGGTTCAGCTACCGGGCGGATGAACTGTTTGAAGCAGAGCTTTGGCTCCTAAACGACAGCCTGTCCCCGGTGAGCGCAGGAACCGTTTCAGCGTCCATCAAACTGGGCAGCACGGTGATCCGCCTTCTCGACTGGGAATATGAAGGGATGGAACCGAACAAAAACCAGATGGGCCCCGTCCTGCGGTACCGGCTTCCCAACCTCCCTGGAACAGACACTTTAACCCTTGTTTTGGAAGCGGGCGGGTATTCCTCCGAATACAGGCTGGTCTACTATCCCGCTCAGAAGGCTGAGAGCGGGCTGCGTATTTTGAATACATAGACGAAAAGAGCCGCCCGGCTTAATAGCCGGGCGGCTCTTTCTTGCTGTTTGTAACCGTTTAGGGCTGCTGTTCCTCCAACGCCCACAAATGCCGGTCTCTTCGAAAGATCAGGCAGACTAAAACGCCCGCTGCGGCAATGGACAAAAACAGCAACGCAGCTCCTGAGCCTTTCCCTGTTCCGAGCAGGGAAAGCAGGATGCTTCCCGCCGGCTGCGCCTCCATCAGCGGCTCGCAGACAATATCGACAAGAAACCCGCCCAGCAGGTAACCGACCGGTATTGTGAAAAACTGCAGGGTATTGCGAACCGAATATACCCGCCCCTGCATCTCCACCGGGATGTGAGAGCGCAGCAGAACATCCATATTGGCGTTCATTACCGGGATGAAAAGCCATCCCAGCACCGCCCCGATACACCAGACCGGAACGCTCCTCCCCAGGGCAAGGATCAAGTTTTCAGTGCCCATTGAAAAGAGAAGGGCGTTGCAGATCACCCGCACCCGATTTTTGGGAGGGCGCGCAAAAGACACAATCACGCTTCCCGCAAGGGATGCAAGGCCGGTTATGGCATTGACGGTTCCAAGAGCCGTCTCGCCGCCACCTTCCCGCGAAAGCAGCATGGCGGGAAGGGCCGCGTTATACATGGAGGCGATAAGGTTGATCGCCGCCAGAAACAGGATGAGATCTAAAATCCCCCGGTTTTTCTTCAAAAACCACAGGCCATTTTTAGCCGCCTTGAAAACGGATTCTTTTACGGCATCCGTCCTCAGTATTTCATGTGGGATCCGCACAAAACAGAAAAGTGTTATAAACGCCGCCGCAAAAGTCAAAAGGTCAATCAAAATAACCGCGTCCATCCCTGCAAAGGCGAGGACGGCGGTGGCGATCACCGGCGTCAGAACCGTATTCAGCGAATTGGAAAACGACCGCATTCCGCTGACCTTTTGGTACTGTTCCTTCGGCGCAAGAAGGCTGACCGCCACGTCAGAGGCGGGCTGTTGAACCGTATTCATCAGCCCGTTCAAAGCGTTGAGCAGGTAAAGGTGCCAAATTTCCAAATTGCCGGTTTTAAACAGAAAGAGCACAGCAAGGGTGGTCAGCGCCGCAAAACCGTCGCAGACCAGCATGGTAACTTTTTTATTCCAGCGGTCGCTCAACGCGCCGGCAAAGATACTGAGCAACACATAAGGCGCATAGGAACAGATTGACAAAAGCGCAGTGGTAAGCGCCGATCCCTGCCGTTCGTACGACCAGATGACCAGCGCGAAGCTGGTCATGGCACTGCCAAGGGATGACAGAGCCTGGGTCGACCACAAAAGGATAAACGTATGTAATCCCCTGAAGGGGTTTTTAAATGGCTTCATTGTGACTTTGCTCCTTTTTCACTCTTCGGGCTATTCCCGGTTTATTCATGAAAAATGCAAAGTCCAGCCGGACGATTCTTAATGCTAAATACTCTCCATGCAGCTTCGCCCGTACATCAGACCTTGCATGGAGCTTTTGCAATACAGAGTTTCATTTTTAACACTCCTTTTTACCTCTATTTGTATATTATATGATTATTTCAACAAAGAGTAAATGCAGGAATCGCCGATTTTCCCGTTTTTATAAACGCTGTTGTGCAGGACCGCTTCCAGGGCAAAGCCCGCTTTTTCAAGGGCGCGCCGCGATCCTGTGTTCCAGGCAAAAGGTTCGGCGTAAATACGTACAATGTCATACCGTTCAAACGCCTCTTTGCAAACCTGCCGGATTGCCTCCGGCATAATGCCGCGCCCCCAGAAAGGCTCTGCAAGCCAATAGCCCAGTTCGGCGGATTTCCGGTAGACATCGCTCCCGCAGGAAACAGAGATGTTACCCGCAGCCTCGCCGTTTACCTCTATCACACGCTGAAACCCGGCTGATTCATCGGCCTTCAGGCAGAACGCCACGTATTCCTCGGCGTCTTTCAGCGTGTATGGGCTTGGAAAAAAATTCCGCAGATTTCCGGCTATTTTAGGGTTGTCGGCAAACCGGGCAATGCTGGGCGCGTCACCCTCCCGCCAGTTCCTGAGCTTCCATTCCATTTTATTTTCCTTTCCGGCAGCTCCAGAGTCGTTTACTGCCTGCCGAGCATCAGTTTCGCCGCCTTGTAGATGTCGCCGCAGCCAAGGGTGATTACAAGGTCGCCCGGTTCGGCGTTTTCCAGCACGTAGTCCTTAATTTCTTCAAAGGTGTTGAACCAGACGCTTCCCGGCATTTTTTCACAAAGGTCCTTTGAATAAATATGATAGGTATTCTTCTCACGCGAGCCCATAATTTCGGAAAGGACGATCCGGTCGGCAATCTGGAGAACGTCGATGAAATCATCAAACAAAAGCGCCGTCCGGGAGTAGGTGAATGGCTGGAAAACCGCCCATACTTTTTTGAAATCCAGCTTTTTTGCCGCTTCCAGCGTCACCCGGAGTTCAGCCGGGTGGTGGGCGTAGTCGTCTACTATGGTAACGCCATTCACCTCGCCCAGCAGTTCAAACCGCCGCCCCGCGCCGTTAAAGGCCGCAAGGGGCGCGCCAAGCTGATCCGGCACTACACCGCAGGCCAAAGCCGCGGCACAGGCCGCTACTGCATCCAGCACATTGTGCCGTCCAGCAACGTTAAGTTTAATATCTGCTACTTTATCCCCTTTGTATATTAATTCAAAAGACTGGCGGGTTCCGCCAAGGGGGGTAATATTCCGTGGGTAATAATCGTTTTGTTCTGTAAAGCCGAAGGTGGCTGCCTCTTTTCCCAGGCCTTCAACCGCTTTGCGCGTGTTTTCGTCGTCGCCATTGTAAATGAGAAGTTTTGTCGCCATCCCGGCAAAGGTACGGAACGACCGGATAATATTTTCAAGCGTTTTAAAATAATCCAGATGATCCTCGTCAATGTTAAGGATCACCGCGACATCAGGGTGGAGCTTGAGGAAGTGATCCGAAAACTCACAGGATTCGCAGACCATGGTATCGGAGGTTCCCACACGCCCGTAGCCGCCGATCCGGGGCAGCTTACCGCCGATGACCGCCGTGGGGTCGGCGCCGGCATCCATCAAAATTTGCGTCAGCATGGCGGTAGTGGTGGTCTTTCCGTGAGTGCCGCAGACACAGATGGTACTGCCGTACTGCCCGGTGATATACCCCAGCACATCGTTGCGCTCCAGAAGCGGGACGCCGCTCGCCCGCGCCGCAATCAGTTCCGGGTTGTCGTCCATAATAGCGGAGGTATAGACAATCAGGTCCGCCCCCTCAATATTTTCCGCACGCTGGCCCATATGAACCGGGATACCCAGCCCCCGCACCAGCTTGACAATATCGGACTCGTTATTATCCGAGCCGGTAATGAAATACCCTTGCGAATGGAGAATTTGGACAATCGGAAACATTCCCGAACCGCCGATCCCAATAAAATGCAGGTGCTGTTTTCCCTCAAGAGGATTTTTTTCCAGTGACATAAATTCAGCCCATCCTTTCCATTTTGCCGCAGGTATGCTTATCACACCCCTAATCAAACGCCGCGGCCCAGCGTATATACTGCAGGCAAACGGAAAAATCCTTATACTGCGGTTAACGCCCGTCCCCAAAGCTATGATGAATGCCGCCTGGGACGGCAATATGAAAACAGCATACCTAAAAAAGAAATTTTAAACCGCTCTGCCCAAAAGCCAGCCAGTCAACGATGGCCGTACTCTTTCTATCGCTATAAACTTTCAGTTTTAAAAATAAAAACCAAGGGTGTCCTCTGTTTTTATTATAGTACATTTATATGGTGAAATAAACAAGATTTTTCCAGTGATTTCGCCTTCTTCTGCCCGCACCTGAATAATTTTGAAGAAATGCCCAAAACTGTATACAGAAAAGGGAGGAAAAGCCATGAATATTTCTGATATTAAAATCCGCAAACTTATGAACGAAGGCCGGCTTCGCGCTGTTATTTCTATTACACTGGATGACGAAATTGCCATTCACGACATCAAAGTCGTACAAGGGCCGGAACGCCTTTTTGTCGCTATGCCAAGCCGCCGGGAGGAAAACGGCGCCTTCCGAGACATTGTGCATCCTATATCGTTTGATGCCAGGCAGTATCTGGAACAACACATTCTGGACGCCTACGATCATGCGGTCAACGGCCCGGAAAAGCCTTTTTCAGCCGTCCATGAGCAATAATAGAAAGGCGCGTTTACAGCGAAAAAAACAATTCGGCGAGGTAAAAGCCGCAGACAAATTCACCCGGATACAGGGTTAAAAAACATTTGTTTTAGTCAAAACGCCAAAAATTTCTTTTTGTTTACAAAATTCTGACAAATTGTAAAAATGCCTCTTGCATTTCCTCGAAAAGCGTATTATAATAACACATGTTGTAGAAAACCTGCGGCGGCAGGTTCATATTTGACAAAGGCGTCTGCGTAATAATGCGGGCGTTTTTTTATTAAAAAACAGATGGGCGGGCAGCTTTGCTGCTCGCCTTTTTGTTTTTGATAAATCCAAATAACCATCGTTCTTATATTGAACCGGCTTTCAAACCGCCAACCGAAAGTTTGCTGTTATCTTCAATCTGCGGCCAGTTTATAAGGTACCCTTTTCAGAGTGATTCAAAGCATTCCCAAGAGCTGCTGTGCCCCCGCTTTTCACTGTACGGAATCAGCCTACCCTATTTCAGGCTTTATTTTGCCATTTGGGCAAGGCTGACAATCAACGGCATCGTGATGATAGAGAGAAGGGTGGAGACCGAAACAAGGTTGACCGAAAGCCCTACATCCTGGTCGAACTTTGTGGAAAACATGGTGGCTGCAGCCGCAACCGGCGCGCTTGCCGCCACAACGACCGAGACAAGCAGGGTATCCCGTACGCCGCAAAGCAAAAGCCCACCCAACGTGAGCAGCGGAACGGCGACCAGCCGCAGGAAGATACACCAGTACGCCTTTTTATCTTTGAGGGCGGCGAGCAGATTGGTTCCCGCCAGGTGAAACCCAACGATTACCATTGGCAGCGGGGTATTGAGGGCCGCAAGGTGGCCGACCGGTACTGCCAGCACCTCCGGCAGGGTAATGGAACTCAAAAACAGGATAAGTCCCACTGCAATTGCAATCAGCCCCGGGTTGAGAAGTAGCTTTTTGGGGGAGAGAGATTCCCGGTCCCCGCTCATAGTAATCAGGCCGTAGCTCCAGAGCATCAGGTTAAAAACCGCCACGTAGGCGGCGCCGTAAAATACGCCGTCCTCCCCCAGCAGAGCTTGCTGAAGCGGAATTGCCATAAACGCGGCGTTTGAAAAAACAACTGAGAAACGGAGAACCCGCTCCCTGGCCTTATCCTTGTCCCGAATGGTCAGATGCGCGAGAAGGATTCCCAAAAAATGGGCTGCAATCGCCGCTGCGGCGGCAATTCCAAGCCCCAGCAGCATTGCAGGGTCAAACTCGCGTTGGAACGACTGGACAATGACGCAGGGCAATACAATGATCAGAACAAAATCAGTAATTCCCCTGATAGCGACCTGATGAAACAGCTTAATCTTTCCACACACAAAACCAACAGCAACCAGTAAAAATAAAATCAGCACCTGCTGCGCTACTTCTAAAAAACTTTCGGCCAAAAAAGACACTCCCATTCCGGATACCCGCAAAAACAGCCCAACCGGTTTTATTGTAACAAAAACGCTCTTTGCTCACACACTTATTTAAAATTTTACCGCATTCTGCTCCCGTATGCAATTGTTTCTTTCGTTTTGAAAAAACGAAATGTGTTTTTCCACACCGCGGAGATATCGTTTTGATTTCGTCGGCCAAAAAACGCCGGATGCAATGCATCCGGCGTTTTTTCTCTTAGTATTGTTCTTTTTGGGCCCAGCTGACTTCTACCGGTCCTCCTTCGGACAGGCTTTTTTTTACGTCTAAAATTCTCTGGTTCTTAGACCCGCGGAATTTTAAAAGCAAGCTCTTTTCCGCCTCGATAAACCTTCCGTCCACCAATACGTCGGCTTCACGCAGCAGCGCTCCAACCTCAGGTTCTGTTTCAGCCTTTTCCAAAAGCTGTTCCAGCGTATAGCCGGAGTAAACCATAACATCCAGCCCGCGGGCATGTGCCTTCCGGGCAAGCTCCGCAAGCGGGCCCGGCTGACAGAACGGTTCCCCACCGCTTAAAGTCAAGCCCTTCAGCAAGGGATTTTTGTCAACCTCGGCCAATATACGTTCAATCTCCACCAGCTTGCCGCCGTCAAACGGATGGGTATCCGGGTTGTGGCAGCCGGGGCAGTGGTGCGGGCACCCCTGGGTAAAGACGACGAACCGGATTCCCGGTCCATCCACGACCGATTCCCGGACGATGCCGGAAATACGAAGCTCCGACATGTCAGATCATCTCCACATTGGAGGTGTCGCCCGGTTTAAAATGTTTCACGCGGTCGCGCTCCTCCGCGCGCTTTGCGTCGTTAAAAAAGTCAAGCGTGCCGACAAGGTACCCGGTGATCCGGCGGATCCGCTCAAATCCTACGCCCTCGCCAACGCCTTTTTCCATCATCTTCTGCTCTGCCATTTTTAAAACTTCCTTTCTAATCTTTCTTCTTTAACATATCAAAATCAAAACAACTTAAAATATTTCGCCTGACAATCAAAATTAATTCCATCCGTAAAATGCAAACCAATCTCGCGGAACTGGAACGATTCAATCAAGTCCACCCTGGACCGCGGATTGCCGGCAGAAGCATTCCGCTACCGCGCGCCGTAAAACTGCGCGATATTCGGGTACTTCTTGCGGAGCTCCGCCAATTTTTCAGGGGGGATTGCCTCCCCTTCCCGCCGGCCGCAGCGGGGGCAGACGTCGCCGATAATTCCGGTATAGCCGCAGACCGGGTCGCGGTCAACCGGGTGGTTGATGGAACCGTAGCCAATCCCGGATTCTTTCATACAGCGGACAATCGATTCAAACGCCTCCAGGTTGTCGCAGGGGTCGCCGTCCATCTCAATATAGCTGATATGGCCGCCGTTGGTCAGCTCATGGTAAGGGGCTTCCCGCCTGATCTTGTCATAGGCGCTAATCTCATGATAAACCGGTACGTGGAAACTGTTGGTGTAATATTCGCGGTCGGTCACACCGGGGATTTCCCCGTAAATCTTCCGGTCCATCTTAACAAACCGTCCGGCCGTTCCCTCCGCCGGCGTTCCGATAACCGAGAAGTTGAGACCGGTCTTTTTCGAAGCCTCATCCGCCCGTTTGCGCATATAGCCGATGATTTCAAGCCCCAGGTTCTGCGCCGTCTGGCTTTCACCGTGATGCTCGCCGGTTAACGCCTTGAGGCACTCCGCAAGGCCGATGAAGCCCATGGTCAGTGTCCCGTGCTTGAGCACCTCACCCACTTCATCCTCCGGGCCAAGCTTGTCCGAATCCAGCCAGATTCCCTGTCCCATCAGGAAGGGATAATTTTTAACACGTTTCTTGGCCTGAATCTGGAACCGTGCCAGAAGCTGGTCGATCACAAGGTCAATCTTCCGGTCGAGTTCTTCAAAGAAGAAATCGACGTCACCCTTGGATTTCAGCGCGATCCGCGGGAGGTTGATGGTGGTGAAGCTCAGGTTGCCCCGCCCGTAGACGATTTCACGGTCTTTGTCGTAGTTGTTCGCAATTACGCGGGTCCGGCAGCCCATATAGGCGATTTCGGTCTCGGGATGTCCCTCTTTGTAATACTGCTTGTTAAAAGGCGCGTCGAGGAAGGAAAAATTCGGGAAAAGCCTCTTTGCCGAAACCCGGCAGGCAAGCTTAAACAGGTCGTAGTTCGGGTCGCCGGGGTTGTAGTTGACCCCTTCTTTCACTTTGAAGATGTGAATTGGGAAAATCGGCGTTTCACCGTTTCCAAGGCCTTTTTCAGTTGCGAGGAGGATATTTTCAATGATCATCCGGCCCTCCGGGGAGGTGTCGGTGCCGTAGTTGATGGAGGAAAACGGAATCTGCGCGCCGGCGCGGGAATGCATGGTGTTCAGGTTGTGCACCAGCGCCTCCATCGCCTGGAAAGTTGCGCGTTCAGTCTCCTTATAGGTGTTCCTCAAAACGAATTTCTGAATTTTTTCAACCGTTTCAGCCGGCAGCTCCTTTTCCAGGAACACGGCTTCTTTAACCCGGTAGCCGTTTTCATCCATCAGGGATGGAATTAAGTTTACCGTTTCATAGAGCCCATCCAGATAGGCATCGATATCTTCGACGCCAGTCAGCAGCTCAAGCGCCTTGGCAAGGTTTTTCCGGTAGAGCTTGGCGTAGGTCTTTTTCACGCCCGCCGCCATGCCGTAATCAAAGTTCGGGATGCTCTGCCCGCCGTGCTGGTCGTTCTGGTTCGACTGGATGGCAATACAGGCGAGCGCCGAATAACTGGCGATGTCGTTGGGCTCCCGCAGAAAACCGTGTCCGGTCGAGAAACCGCCTTTAAAGAGGGTTTCAATATCAATCTGGCAGCAGGTGGTGGTCAGGGTGAGGAAGTCCAGGTCGTGGATGTGGATATCCCCTTCGTTGTGCGCTTTGGCATGCCTCGGGTCGAGAATAAACATGTTGTAAAACTGCTTCGCACCCTCCGAGCCGTATTTGAGCATTGTCCCCATTGCGGTATCGCCGTTGATATTGGCGTTTTCCCGTTTGAGATCGTTTTCGCTGGAATCCTTAAAGGTGAGGTCTTCGTAGACCTTCATCAGGCGGGTATTCATTTCCCTTATTTTGGTCCGTTCGCCACGGTAAAGGATGAACGCCTTGGCGGTTTGGGCATGTCCGTCCTCAATCAGGACTTTTTCCACAGCATCCTGAATCTGTTCAACCGTCGGTTCTGTAATCCCAAGGTCGTTTTCAATGTATTCGCAGACCTTTTCTGCAATCTCGTAGGCAGTCTCGTGGTTTTTCCCGCCGATCGCCTCGGCGGCTTTATAAACAGCAACTGCGATTTTATCAATATCGAACGCCACGCGGCGTCCGTCCCGCTTAATAATGGATGTGAGCATTAACCATCCCTCCATACAAGATATTGTGCCTTTTCTCTTAACAGTATACATTATAGAGGATGACACCCTGATAAGTCAAGGTAGAATATTGACTTTTCTTTAAAAATTTACACAAAGAAAACGCCCATTATTTGATCAGAAAGGATATTGATTTTTATATCTGATTATGGTAGAGTACAAGCGTGATCAAACTATACCGGGAGTTTAGTTTTCCTGCCGGTAAAAACCCTGGTAAACAAAACAGCCAGTATACCGTTCGTGTATTGGCTGTATTTTTATGCGGCCCGTTTTACGAAATTTTTTGAATGAGAGGAGAGGCTTTCGTGAAGCTGAGCGATAAATTGAGACGGCATGACCTGTTCCGCACCCTGTTTGAAATCAAAGGGAACCCGCGCATCTGCCTTTTTACTGAGCCGCTCTGGAATATCCCCTACAACCTGTTTGCACCGTTTGCAACCCTTTATATGTACGCCCTTGGCGTCAATGACACCCAAATCGGCCTCATCCTCACCATCGGGATGTGCTTCCAGGTTGTCTCCGCCCTTTTCGGCGGCGTGATTACCGACAAGTTCGGCCGGCGGATGACCACCATTATCTTTGACACTATCTCCTGGTCGCTCCCCTGCCTGATTTGGGCGTTCGCCCAAAATTTCTGGTGGTTTCTGGCAGCCGTAATCTGCAACAGCCTGTTTCAGATTACTAACGTATCCTGGACCTGCCTTTTTGTAGAGGACTGCGAGCCGCGCTTCATGGTCAACATCTTCACCTGGGTGCAGGTGACCGGCCTGATTGCTGTTTTCTTTGCGCCGATCGCCACCCTGCTGGTTGAGCAGTTTTCCATGGTGACCGCCGTACGGTGGATTTACTTTTTCTCTTTCATCTCCATGACGGCAAAATTTGTTATCCTGTTCGTAAAGGGAACCGAAACAGAGCAGGGCTACAAACGAATGGCGGAAACCAAAAACACCTCAATGTTCCGTCTTTTCATCGGTTACAAAGACGTCCTGAAAAAAATGATCCACTCCCCCGCCATGATGTTCGTTGTCATCTTTATGGTTCTCAACAACATCTATACCATGGTCACCACAAACTTTTTCGGCCTCTACATCACCCAGAACCTTGGAATTCCTGAGCCGCTTGTTGCTATGTTCCCAATGCTGCGGGCAGGGGTCATGCTCCTTTTTATCCTTCTGATCCAGCACATATTCAACCGTATGAAATACCGCCCGGTCATGCTCATGGGGCTTGGGCTCTACATCATCAGCCATGTGATCCTGCTTCTGGCGCCGCCGGAAAACCTCGCTATGATCTGGGGCTATACCCTGGCGGAAGCCTTTGCCTTTGCCCTTGTAAACCCAAGGAAAGACTCCCTCTCCGCTTTATTTATCGACAAGGAGGAACGTTCCCGCGCCTACGGTTTGCTTTACGTCATTATCATCGCCTGTTCCGCTCCCTTCGGGTGGCTGGTCGGCTGGCTTTCCTCTGTAAACCGGATGCTCCCCTTTGCGCTGAACATTTTGGTTTTCGGTGTCTGCATTCTGCTCATTGTCTGCTCTAAAACGCTGCGCAGCCATGACTGGGGCGAGCTTGAGCTGACTGCCGAACAGACAGAATAATCCTGTATTTTCCCCGGAAAGCCCAAAAACTTTCCGGGTTTGATTTTATCTTTTTAAGGAGGACACTTTATGAATCAACCACTTGCCGAAAAATGTGCGGCAATTATGGAAAACGCCGTAGCGGAACGCTTTGTCTCCGGTGCAAGCCTTTTGGTGCTGAAGGATGGAAAAGAAGTCTTGTCCTGCCAGGCTGGATATCGTGACCTGGAGCAGAAACTCCCTATGGAACGGGATAGTATCTTTCGTCTTTATTCCATGTCCAAGCCGGTCACCGGGGCGGCTGTCATGCTTTTATTGGAACGTGGGATGATCGACCTGGTGGACCCGGTCTCCAAATACCTGCCCGGTTTCGTGGGGCAGAAAGTACTGGTAAACGGGAAAGAAGTGCCCGCGGAACGTGAAGTGAGCATCCACGACCTTTTATCGATGACCTCCGGCCTACCCTATGGGGACGCGGGTTCCCCCGCCGCCGACCGGGCTAAGGTGGTCTTTGGCGAAATCGGCGAGCGGCTTTACAGCGACAATCCGCTCACGCTGAACGAAATTGCCAACCGGCTGGGAGAATGCCCCCTGGAATTCCAGCCGGGGGCGCGCTGGATGTACGGCACCTCAGCGGATATATTGGGTGCCGTCGTAGAAGTGGTTTCCGGGCTGCCCTTTGCAGAATTCCTGGAGAAAGAGCTGTTTACGCCCCTTGGGATGTCTGATACCGGGTTCTATGTCCCGGAAGAAAAACAAAACCGGCTTGTAAAGGTCTACCGGAAAGAAATAGACGGGCTGGTTGAAGAAAAAACCAACCACCTCGGCATCCGGTATGATATGAAAGCACCGCCCGCATTTGCTTCAGGCGGCGCAGGACTTGTCTCCACCCTGGAGGATTACAGCAAATTTGCGTCTATGCTGCTGGGCGGTGGGGGGCTGAACGGCGCCCGGGTATTAAAGCCGAAGACAGTTGAATATTTTACCGCCGGAAGCCTGACCCCATGGCAGAGGGAATCATTCTGGCGCACCTGGGACCGGATGACCGGCTTTTCATACGGAAACCTGATGCGGGTACTCAAAGATCCCGGCGCCGCGCAATTTGTCAGCACCGCCGGGGAATACGGTTGGGACGGCTGGCTCGGCTGCGTTTTTGGGAACGACCCCAAAAACAAACTCACCTTCCTGTTCGGGATGCAGCGACCGGATTCCGGCACCACCTGGCTTGCCCGGCGGCTGCGGAACCTGGTGACGACGGAATTGCTGTAAATAGAAAAAGGAGCGTTTCTCAACGCTCCTTTTATATTTTCCTTTTTGCCGGAGAATACGGCGTTTTTTCGTCAGTCCGTTCCAACAAATAGTCAATGCTTGTTTCCAAAATATCAGCAAGCTTTATCAGTGTTTTTAGCGGAATATTGATCTCCCCCCGCTCATAGTCGGAATAAGTCGACTGTGAAACAGAAAGCATTTGTGCCATTTTCTCCTGATTATAATCTTTATCCTCTCTCAAATTGCGGATTCGTTCATACATAATATCATCTCCCGATGATATTATGCCTTATCGGAAATACCGATATTGACATTTATGGATATTTCCGGTAACATAAATCTATGGGGTGATATAGTATGGACATATACCGCGAATTATATCAAAAATTAGATCAACAAATAACGAATTCCATTAAAGAACTGGAAAAAGCGCAAAGAGAATCATTAGAACTTCTGCTCTCAACTCTAAAAGAAGCCGATATTACCGATGAAAACGACCCCGGCTGACCGTTTGGTCAGCCGGGGTTGTTTTTATTCTTCGCCTTTTACAAGTTCAATGTGAAGCTCTTCGAGCTGCGCCGGATCGACCGGAGCGGGGCATTCGGTCATCAGCTCGGACATGTTCTGCACTTTCGGGAAGGCCAACACATCGCGGATGCTCTTCCCGCCCAGCATGATCATCACCAGCCGATCAAGGCCAAGGCCCATTCCGCCGTGGGGCGGCGCGCCGTACTTAAACGCGTCGGTCAGAAAGCCAAACTTCTCCTGCGCTTCCTCATCCGAAAGGCCCAGGGAGGCAAACATCTTTTTCTGCAAAACGGGGTCGGTGATCCGGATCGAGCCGGAGGACATTTCAACACCATTGAGCACCAGATCGTAGGCTTTTGCCCGGACACTTCCCTTGTCGGTATCAAGCAGGGGGATGTCCTCATCCATCGGAGAGGTAAAGGGATGGTGCATGGCAACATAGGTCTGGCTGTCTTCATCCCACTCGAAGAAGGGGAACTGGGTGATCCAGAGAAAGTTGTATTTCCCCTCCGGGATCAGGCCGAGCTTCTTCGCTACCTCGCCGCGGAGCGCGCCGAGGGTCGGTAGGACGACGCTGTTTTTCGGGTCGGCGACAATCAGGATCAAATCGCCCTCCTTTGCCTCCGCGCGGGAAACAATGGCGGCCATTTCCTCTTCGGCCATAAACTTGCCAAAGGAGGATTGTACGCCGTCCGGGTTCACCTTCGCCCAGGCAAGCCCCTTCGCACCAATCCCCCTGACAAACTCGGTGAGCTTGTCAAGCTCCTTGCGGGAGTAGGCAGCGGCGCCACCGGGAACACAGACCGCGCGGACGGAGCCGGTTTCACAGGCTGAGGTGAAGACGGAAAAGCCGCAACCCTTTACAAGATCGGTCAAATCCTTGATTTCTACGCTGAACCGGGTATCCGGTTTATCAGAGCCGTACCGCTCCATTGCCTCTTTATAGGTCAGGCGGGGCAGCGGAGTGGGGATATCAATCTCCAAGACTTTTTTAAATAAGTACCGAATAAACCCCTCGCCGACCTCCATGACGTCTTCAACGTCTACAAAGGACATCTCGAGGTCGATCTGGGTAAACTCCGGCTGACGGTCGGCCCTCTGGTCCTCATCCCGGAAGCAGCGGGCAAACTGGACATACCGGTCAAAGCCGGAGACCATCAGAAGCTGCTTGTAAATCTGGGGGGACTGGGGTAGGGCGTAGAACGTCCCTTCGTGGACCCGGGACGGCACCAGAAAATCGCGTGCACCTTCCGGCGTGGAACGAATGAGCATTGGGGTTTCAATTTCAATAAAGCCCTGCTCGTCAAAGAAATCCCGCGCAGCCTTGGTAATTTTATGCCGCATGATGATATTTTTCTGCAGATCGGGGCGGCGGAGGTCAAGATAACGGTATTTCAGCCGCAGCTCTTCCTTTACGTTGGAGTTTTCCACGATTTCAAAGGGCGGTGTTTCAGCCCTGCCCAGAATTTTCAGGCTGGTCACCAGGATTTCAACCTCACCGGTGGGAATGTCTTTATTGACGCTTTCCCGGCGGGCAACGGTACCGGTCGCCATCAGCACAAACTCAGAGCGGACCTCCCCCGCTTTCTCAAAAACATCCCGGCTGGTCTGGTCGTTGAAAGCAAGCTGGACAATTCCCGTCCTGTCCCGCAGGTCAATAAAAATCAGGTTGCCAAGGTCGCGCTGTTTCTGGGCAAACCCGCAGACAGTCACCTCCCGCCCAACAAGTTCCGCGGTCACTGTGCCGCAGTAATTGGTTCTTTTGGCTCCATCCATCCGTTCGGTCATCTATCTTTCCTCCTGGTCTTCTTCAATCGCGGCGAGAATGTCCTCCACACCGAGGTCATAGAGCGCGTCGGACAAATCTTCAAATTTCAACTCCCGCACTTCTCCGGTCGCCATATTCTTCACTTTAGCGGCGCCGCCGGCGAGCTCATCGTCGCCCAGCACCATTGACATCCGGGCGCCTATTTTACCCGCGTACTTCATCTGGGCCTTTAAACTTCTGCCCACGCTGTCGCACTCCACATAAAAGCCCTCCCGGCGCAGGCTGTTGGTAAGGGCGCTTGCCTTAATTCCGGCCTCTTCGCCAATATTGGCAATATAAAGTTCACAGGCGCGCTCTTTCGGGATTTCGATCCCCTGCGCATCCATAATCATTAAAAGGCGTTCCAAGCCCATGGCAAAGCCAAGCCCCGGTGTTTTTGCGCCGCCGAGCTGTTCAATCAGCCCATCGTACCGGCCGCCGCCGCAGACTGTGCTCTGGGCGCCAAGATCGTTTGAGACAAATTCAAAAACAGTTTTGGTATAATAATCAAGCCCGCGCACGATCTTTGGGTTGATCACATATGGAATCCCCATCACATCAAGGCGCTTTTTCACGCCGTCAAAATGAACCCTGCAGTCATCGCAGAGATAGTCGAGCATAACCGGTGCGTCCTTTGCAATCTCAGCGCAGACTGGGCTCTTACAATCGAGAATCCTCATCGGGTTTTTCTCAAGCCGGGTCAGGCAGGTTTCGCAGAGCTGTCCCTTATAGCCTTCAAAATAGGCCTTGAGCGCCGCGTGGTATTTGGCCCGGCATTCCGGGCAGCCAATCGAATTGAGTTGGATCTCCAGGTTTTTGATCCCCATCGTATGGAAAATTTCATCCGCTACGCCAATTACTTCAGCGTCCGCGGCTGGGGAGGCGGAACCGAGCATCTCCACCCCAAACTGGTGGAATTCGCGCAGCCTGCCCGCCTGCGGCTTTTCATACCGGAAACAGGAAGTCAAATAGCTGAGCTTGAGCGGAAGGGCTTCGTTTAAAAGCCCCCGTTCCAAGACTGCCCGCATGGTACCCGCCGTTCCTTCCGGGCGCAGCGTGATGGAACGTTCCGTCCCGTTTACGGTAAAGGTATACATCTCTTTCTGAACCACGTCGGTGGTATCGCCTACCGAACGGGTAAAAAGCTCCGTGTGTTCAAAGGTTGGAAAACGAATTTGCCGGAAGCCGTAAAGCGCCGAAACTTCGGTGACAAGGTCTTCCACAAACCGCCAGCGGTAGCTTTGGCTCGGCAAAACATCCTGTGTACCGCGCGGGGCCCTGTATTGTACTGCCATAAATTACTCCCTCTCTTTTTGCAGGGCATGCCCCGCGTTATTTCGCATTTAAAAACCGCACTTACAGGCGTCACCTGCCGCGGCTGTGTGAACTTTACTGCCTCCAACCGGTCCATCGGCAGTATGTACCTTTCAGTCCATGCGCCCAAAAACCGGTTTTAGTATTGTGAATCATCAGCCGGAGCTGCCATAGCCCTTTCTGAAAAAGGCGGCTGATATAAACACCGGATACCGGAAAGACTTTGTCTTTCACAGGTTTCCACAATAAAGCTCCTCATCCTTGCGGCTGAGGAGCGAAATGTCAAAAACTACCGTTTTCTTTTTCCGCGGAACGCCAGCCCTAACGGTTTGGGTTGACAATATTTCGCCAGTCAAGGTCGCCGCGTTCCAGACCGTGAATCAACACCTCGGCGGTTGCAATATTGGTCGCAACCGGAATATTATGCACGTCGCAAAGGCGCAGCATATTCATCTCGTTGATTTCGTGGGTCTTAGAAGTCATCGGATCCCGGAAAAAAAGCAGCAGGTCAATTTCATTGCAGGCAATACGGGAGGAAATCTGCTGATCCCCGCCGTGGCTGCCACTTAAGAAACGTTGGATTTCAAGGCCAGTTGCTTCAGAAACCAGCTTGCCGGTTGTGCCGGTCGCACAAAGGTTATGCCTGCTTAAAATACCACAGTAAGCAATACAGAATTGTACCATCAGTTCTTTTTTGGAATCGTGCGCAATCACTGCTATGTTCATTATAAATCCCCCTTACTGTATCAATAATTCCACATAATCACCCAAAATACGAGAAGCGATATTTTCAAATACCCTGGCGCAAAGGGTGGCCCTTTGGAAAGAATCCGGGCCGAATTCAATAGAGGAAAGCTCACTGCTCACCGGGACGACCCCAATCAGCTGCGCTCCGACCAAGTCAATGACCGCGTCCAAATCCTCAATTTCATTGAGACGTATCTTTTTATGGTGTACCTTGTTAATGACAAGCCTCACCTTAGACGCACCGTACTGCTCCAACATCCCGGTCAGGCGGCCTGCGTCACGCGCACTGACCATATCCGGGGTCGCAACCACTAAAACAAGGTCGGCAATTTTCGGCGCCAGCAGAAGCGAAACACCAATCCCTGCCGGAGCGTCAATAATAACTGTGTCAAAATAACGGGAAAGAGCCTCACAGAACGCCGCAACGTCATCATAATCAATACGGGACGAAATCCCGGAAGGAGCGACGACCAGCGAAAGATACCCGTCTGAAGTGACAGGAACCACCCCGTCGCTCAATCGGCACTCTCCCCGCAGAATATTTCCCAGGTCATAAACGGCACGGTCCTCCACCCCAAGCATCAGGTCAAGACCGCGTAGGCCGATGTCCAGTTCGACAATCACCGTTTTCCGGCGCATAGCCGCAAAAGTCATCCCCAGGGCAGACCCCACTGTGGATTTCCCAACACCGCCTTTTCCAGAAGTTACTAAAATTACATTCGACATAAACATACCTCAAATACATTTTACCCATATTGAGGGCATTTGTCAAAAGTTTTAGCAAAATAACCAAATTTTGATCTGATTTAAACCTTATTCAGCCACAGAGCTGCTGTCTGAGGCATTCAAAGAAGAATCGGACAGCGCTGTCTGCTGTCCCGAACGCTGGGCTTTCAGCTCGTTATACGCATTGATAACCTGTGCCATCATATCCGCCGAGTATTCGCCGCCTTCTATCACAGCGGCAAATGAAATTTCCGGCATAGATTGAGCAGGGTAAAACCCAATAACCGTAGAATTGGTCAAAGTTTTGGTCACCTGAGGCGTACCGGTTTTGATTGCGACCCCTCCCGGAATATTGACCATAGTAGCCCGGTTGTTCGCCGCCCCCTGCATACCGCGGTGGATGATATCATACACATCGTCCTGACCAGCTAACTCGTTATTAAGAACCTCCGGCTGAGTTTCCTCAACCGTTTGGGTCAAGTCATAATTGCCGACCGACTTGATGATATGCGCCGCATACCGGGTTCCCTTGTTGGCAATTGTCATCGCCTGAATTGCCAGCTGAAGCGGGGTAACCTTTGTTTCAGACTGACCGATCGCCGCCTGCCAGGTGTTTCCCTGGTACCAGGTGCCGCCGCTTTCTTCTACCAGTGCGGGGCTTGCTACAAAACCCTGTTCATTGCCGATTTCAAGCCCGGTCTTTTCACCAAGGCCGTAAATTGCAGCGTACTTGTCAATTAAATCAATGCCAAGGCGTCTGCCGACATCGTAAAAGAAGATATTGCAGGACTTCGTCAACGCTTCAACCACCGCAATGTTCCCGTGGACCCCCGTACAGGTCGGGTGATAGCCGTTCGGGCTGGTATCATAATAGTAAGTACCTCCGCAGTGAACCGTACTACCCTCAACAATTATACCCTCGAGTAGCGCCCCAGTCGCCGTAACAGTTTTAAAAGTAGAACCAGGGCGGTAAATTTCACGGAACGCACGGTTCCTTTTGGGTTTGAGCGGATCTTTCTCAATTTGGGCGCTGAGCTCCGGATCTTCTAAGTCGGACAGCTTATAAGTTGGGTAGGTAGCGGCCGCCAGCACCTCGCCGTTATTGGGATCCAGCACAACAATTGCGCCTGCATTTGCCTCTTTTCCCCTGCCGCCTGCCCGCTGGAGATTTTTTATAAAGTTTTCTAAAATATCCTGAACCTGTTTTTGAAATTCCTTGTCAATGGTCAGCATGACCGAGTTGCCGGCAACCGGTTCCTTGGCCGTGGTAGTGGAGATAACCTCCCCTTTATTGTTCTGTTCCACCCGGATAATGCCTGCCGTCCCGCGCAGGTCGGCTTCCATAACTTCCTCAATTCCGCCGCGTCCCACCAGGTCGTTGAGGGCGTAACCCTTGCTGGTGTACTCATCCACCTCATCCGGGAAAATAGCAGACATGGTCCCCAGGACATGAGGGATGACATCCCCTTCCCCATAGTCCCGGATTGACTCCGCAGAAACCGAAACTCCCGGGTATTTAAAGCTCAGTTCCTCAATGGTTGAAACTGTTTCAGGGTCAATATCCTCCGCAAAGGTATAACGGTTGTAAATAGAAAAATCCTTGGCAAACATACTATAGCGCACGCCTGCCAGCGTCCGCCGTTCATCGCCGGAATAACCGCTCAATCCAAATTTATCCGCAATCGCGTCCATGCACTCCTCCGCCGTAGCATAGGTCTGCATCCCGAGCTTGCTCTTCATCCGGGCAACTTCTTCGTCTTTTCCGGGGAGGAAGTAATAGGGGCTAGTCTCCGAAACCGGCAGATCGTCCACCCATTCCTTTCCGGATTCTTTAAGGATTTTTGTCAGGGCGAGAATGGTTTCGTTTTCCGTTTCCTCTTTTAAAAACGCCCGGTCAAACACCAGGTTAAACCCCGCTTTATTCGTGACCAGCTCGTTCCCGTAACGGTCCACAATCCTGCCGCGCGCAGCGTTGACCGATACCTCGCTCACCGTCTTGCTGCCGGCCGCCTCCAAGTATTTTTCGCCGTTTACAACCTGGTACTCAATCAGACGGAAGCCGCAAAGGGCGCCCATTACCACAACCGCTACCGCCAGGGCGATAACCCGTACTCTTCCGTTTTTCATTAGAACCTCCGTTCGTTTGAAACCTGTGTTGTGCATTCAGACTTTGGATAAAATTTGCCAATGCAAAAAACAAACACGGCAGCGGTAAAAATGCGCCGCCCGTTTTTGCAAATACAGTTCTTACTGTTCCATCAAACTTTCAAATTTGTTGTGCAGCCGCCGTATAAGAAAAAACAAAAGCGGCGTCACCACCGTTGTATAAAGCGCGGTGGGCAGAATATACCGCAGCAGAATCAAATGGCTATCGGCATATCCCCAAATCAGGTAGAAGAATAAAAAGTCGAGCAGCCCCTGAAGAACCATGGTAAGGCCGCAGAACATCATGGAATTTAAAAAGTTGTTCCCTATAAAATACATGGTTGCAAGGGAAATGACAATACAGCAGACCATTAGGACAGCCGCGTTGAAACCCGGCGTTTTGCCGGATGAAAAATCCCACATAAAGCCTGCAATAATCCCGAACGCCATGGCGTACCCCTCCCGCTCCTGCATGGAAACAGCCACGGCAAACGCAACAATAAAAACCGGGCGGATATCAAAAATCCCAAGAAAAGAAAAGGTGGTCTGAGCAATGAAAAACAAATACAGCAGCACAAGGTAGGTCGCCCACTTAATGACTGAAACCGTTGTCTTGCGCATCAGTCCTCACCGCCCTGGTTTTTTCCGAAAAAGTCGGTAATGATGAAAACCTGTTTGACTGTCTTAACGTCGAAAACCGGGGTTACCTTGGTATAGGAAGTGATCCCGTGCTCCTCGGTCTGAATTGTTCCGGCCTTTCCAATAATGACCCCCTTGGGGTAGATTCCGCCGGCGCCCGAAGTCACGATGAGGTCACCCTCTTTAATCTCGCTGTCTGTCCCAAGGTTTGAAAGCTTGCAGCTGTTTTCCTCGGACAATGCCACCGTACCGGTTACAATTCCAATTTCGCCCGTCCCCTGCTCCATCGCACCGATTTTAAGTTCCGGGCTCAGGATGGTAGTCACCTTGGAATAAACCTCTCCCACCTCTGTGACAACGCCGACAAGGCCCTCTGCGGTAATGACCGTATCCCGGACTTTGATGCCGTGGAGCGAGCCCTTGTCAATGGTAAAGGCACCAAAACGCTCAGAAGGGTCCCTCGCGACAACCGTAGCTGCAACCATCTGGATGTTGGGGTCTTCCTCTTTTAAGCCGGCGAGTTCCTTGAGCTGCTCGTTTTCCCTCTTAATCTTGTCGTAATCGACCATATCTTCCCGCAGCTCCGCAATTTCTTCCCGGAGCTGCTGGTTTTGTTCGTAATATTCCTGCGCATTCACAAATTTCCCGAAAAAATCGGTAGCCGTCTCCGAAATATACGAAGACAGCTTCTGGAACGGAGCCGAAATGGCCCCCACTATTTGAGATGTCACCGCTCCAACCCCGTTTTGGGAGATGGCGTAGATCATGAAGCCCAGCAAAAGCGCCAGCACAACCATGACTACTTTAAAGAACCTACTGCGAAAGAACTCGCGCATTGCTGCCTCCTGCTACCGATTTTGTCATCCGGCCGCCTCTCCACAAAAACAGGCCAGCGTTTTAAGCGGATTAATAACGCGGGGAATCGTCCGAGAGGACGTCGTAAAGTTTATCGCTGTTTTCAAGCACCATTCCGGTTCCCTGGGCAACGCAGTCCAGCGGATTTTCCGCAACATGTACCGGCATGCCGGTTTCGTTGTGAATCATAATATCAAGGCCGCTGAGCAGGGCGCCGCCGCCGGTGAGCATGATGCCGCCGTCGATAATATCCGCCGCAAGTTCCGGCGGGGTTTTTTCGAGTGTAATTTTAATGGCCTCAATCACTTTTTCAAGCGGCTCCGCCAGCGCTTCCCTGACTTCTTCCGAGGTGACGGTGAGGTTTTCCGGCAGACCGTTCAAAAGGTTTCTGCCCTTGACGTCCATGGTGCGCTCCTCCTCCAGCGGATAAGCGGAACCAATTTCAAGCTTGATATTCTCGGCTGTGCGCTCACCGATAAGAAGGTTGTATTTTTTCTTTAAGTAGTCGATAATGGAACGGTCGAACTCGTCCCCCGCGACACGGACTGAACGGGACGCAACGATACCGCCCAGCGAAATAACCGCTACTTCTGAGGTGCCGCCGCCGATATCGACGACCATGCTGCCGCGCGGCTCCGCAACGGGAAGGCCTGCGCCGATTGCGGCAGCCATCGGCTCTTCAATGATCGCTACCTTTTTCGCGCCCGCGCGCTCCGCCGATTCTTTAACGGCGCGGCGCTCTACCGCCGTAACGCCCGACGGGATGCAGATGATGACGCGCGGCTTGGAAAAGCTCTTCGCCAGCGCTTTTTTTATAAACTCCTGGAGCATTGCTGTTGTGACCTCAAAGTCGGCGATTACGCCGTCCTTGAGCGGACGGACCGCCACAATGGAGCCCGGCGTTCTGCCGATAACGTCTTTCGCTTCCCGGCCAACCGAGCGGACGGTATTGCTGCGGGTATCAACCGCAACAACCGAAGGCTCGCGGATGATAACCCCTTTACCTCTCATATAAATTAAAGTATTCGCAGTACCAAGGTCAATTCCAATGTCACGTGAAAACATAAAGTTCCCCTTTCTATCCCTCACACAAAATTGTGCGTTTTTTACATTCCTTTTTCATTTAGGGCTATAACAGTTCTATTATAACCGCATCGTCGGAAATTCTCAATAAAAAAATCCGAAAAATTTGTTAATATTGTAGAATTTTCTATTTTCCCGTCGAGCCAAACCCGCCTGCCCCGCGTTCGGTTGGATCGAGTTCAGCGACCTCACGAAGCTCCGGCAGGCAGACCGGAGCCAGGATCATCTGGGCAATTCGTTCAAACGGGGCCACCGTATACGGCTCTTTCCCTATATTGGTTAGGGTTACCAAAATTTCACCCCTATAATCACTGTCTATGACACCCACACAATTTGCCGGGATAATTCCGTACTTTGTCGCAAGCCCGCTTCTGGCATAGACAAAAGCTGCAAGCCCAGGCGAGGGGATAGAAAGGGCAATCCCGGTGCCGATCCGCACCCGCTCACCGGGGCCGATCACAGCCGGTTCATCCAGCAGGGCGTACAAATCGTACCCCGCGCTCCCCTCCGTTGCGCGGAGCGGGGTTTTCGCCCTCGGGTCGGTCCTTTGAAATTCCAGTACCATCTTTATAAATCCTCTTTTCTATTCCACACCACGGTAATACAACCCACGGGTAAATTTACCGGCCGGTTTCACGCCCGTGCGGTACATTTCCCAGACGGCGGCGCACTCTTTTGCGCTTTCCCCAGTAAAATACAGCACGCCGAAATCGGCAAACCGGGTATCGCTGCCTTTATCCGAAAGGACAAGCGGCAGGCAGTTGTAAAGTTCAGCCAATTCACCGTCGCACCGCACCGGGAAACGGTTCCCCAGCCTGTCGGTCAAAAAACGGCCGCCGCAGCCCTTGCAACCTTTCCTCGCTCTAACAGGACAGTTGCGGAAAATCATCAGCGGCAAGCTTCCGTAAAGCACCAACCCCACCGGCACCGGTGAACGGAGGCGGGACGCCTGGCTGAGCTTCATCTCAAAAGAAACGTTGAGGTCAGCCGCACCCAAAGCCGCAAACTCCGCCGCCGCAGCCGAGTTGGTCAGGTTCAGCCCGAACATTCCATGGACTGTAAACCCATATTTTCGAGCCAGCCTGAAGTGGCCGATATTTTGAGCCGCCGCATGGAAGAACCCCGCCTCTGCGGCTTCTTCCATCTGACAGTTCAGTTTTGTTTCACTGTACCGCACCCGGGGCAGTTCCAGTATCAGTTTGTCCTTTAACCAGAGCAGTTCATCCCGGTATTTCAGCGCTTCTTCCAAGGGAAGGTAACTATATTCCGCGTTATCGGCAACCTCCCGGCTGACCTGTTCAAACCGGGAAAAACGGGGCCGCAATTCACAGCCACCCTTTGGGAATTCCCCGTTAAAAACAAACTCTTTCTCCGCAAAATTACGAACCCGCGGCGCTTTGCGAAGCGCGTCCAGCCGTTCGACCGCCTCCCGCCTCAAAGCGTTAAGGGCGGAGGATGGTAGGACCGGCTCCCCATTTGAGCTGAACTCAAATTCTTTCAGATAATAGGGGGTTCCTCCCAATTTCCCCAAGGAGGATTCTGCACGTTCCCGGCCGGTCGGCCGGTTTAAGGCTTTTTCCGGAACCGGGCCGGCAACATCTACCCGGTTACCACAGCTATCTTCAACCGTTAACTCGGCCGGGCTTCCCTCCTGCAGCAACAGTTTCATTTTTAAAGGAACCCGCTGTAAAACCGTTTTATTCTCCGCCGCCAGCCGCCCCAGCACCCCTCGGGCAGCAGTGACGTCCTCTTTTGAACGGACGCCGAACATTGACACGTCCCGCCTGTTTTCAAGGTAGCCGTCCGTGAAGCCGCCGCGGGAAAAGACAGAACGCAGGGTGTCCAAATCCGGTTCGCCGCCGCGGAGCTTTTCATAAACCGCGCGGACGGCGGCTCCCACATATTCCGGACGTTTCATACGCCCTTCAATTTTAAAGGAAGCCACCCCTATTTCCGCAAGCCTTTTCAGCTGGTCAAGAGCACATAAATCCTTTAAGGAAAGGTCGGCCGAACCGCTTCCCTCTACCGAAAACGGAAGACGGCAGGGCTGGGCGCATCCTCCCCGGTTGGCGCTGCGCGAGCCAATCATAGCGCTTAAGGTGCACTGCCCGGAAACGGACATACAGAGCGCTCCATGAACAAAAACCTCAAGCTCAATGGGGGACGCAGCGGCAATTTCTTCAATTTCCCCCAGCGTGAGCTCCCGTGCAAGAACTGCACGCTTAAAACCCAGTTCTGCTGCCTGGAGCACGCCGGATAGGGATGTTACGCTCATCTGGGTAGAAGCATGGCGCGGGATTTCCGGCGCCCACTCCCGCAGGAGAGCCGCTACCCCCAGGTCTTGTACAATAAATGCGTCCACCCCGGCCCTGCAGGCCGTTTGGACGCACTCTCTCAAAGCGGGGAACTCGCTGTCAAAGACAACCGTGTTGACCGCCTGGTATACTTTTGCGCCCGCCCGGTGGCAGAGCGAAACAGCCCGCAAAAGCTCGTCCGGGCCAAAATTAGCCGCCGAGGCCCGGGCGGAAAAGCTTTTCTGCCCCAAATAAACCGCATCCGCCCCGCTGTTGACTGCGGCGCAGACAGCTTCAAAGCTGCCGGCAGGCGCCAGGATTTCCGGATAATCAGTTCGCTTCATCGGCGTCAATATTTCTTCGGAGCTGTTTGAGGCCAAGCTCCGTCTTAAGTGTTTCAATCTCACGCTCACGCTCTTCCAGTTCTCTGCGCAGGCTGTCGGCTTCGGCCCGGGCCGTCCCCGCTTCTTCCACGTAATTGCGGATTTCGCCGCGTATATTGTCCATATCCGAAGTGGTTTTATAGCTGTCATCCATCAGGGACAGGCCTACAAGGATGGCGGCGGAAGAAAGGGAGAGGGTGTCGTTATTCTCCATCATCTCGGTTATTTTATGGTCGAGCCGCCCGGCCAGCTGCTGAACATAGGCCGGCCGTTCATCAGTTTGCAGAGAATATTCTTTCCCGCAGATTGTAATTTTCACTTTATTCTCTTTCAACATACTGTTCCACCTACTTTACTCATTCTATTAAATTTTATTATACCTGATTTTATTTCAGAAAGAAAGCAGAAAAAGGCGGATTACCGTTCTTTGAGTAATCCCTCCAGCACAGCTGTTTTCAAAACTGCAATTTGGGTTTTACAGTCAGGCAGATCTCCGCCCATTACCATGGATAAAAGCCTCCGGAGAGGAACTTTCTCAACATTTAAAAACTCCCCCTCGTCCAGCTTCTGGCTGGAAAAGGAAAGACCTTTGGCTAAAAAGATTGGAATGATTTCCTCGCAGTAGGCCGGGGTTGGAAAAATTTCCCCAAGCGGGATATACTCCTGCGCCACGGCGCCGATTTCTTCAAGCAGCTCGCGCTTGCCGCATTCAAGGGCGTCTTCCCCGTAGTTGAGCTTACCCGCCGGAATTTCCAGCACAACCTCCCCGGCGCCGTGGCGGTACTGCCGTACCATATAAACAGTTCCGTCCTGATCGAGCGGCAGGATTCCAACCCCGCCCGGATGCTCTACAATTTCCCTGGCAGCCTCCCTGCCGTTTTCAAGCGCCACCATATCCCGGCGCAGGTTTATGATTTTCCCCTCGTAGAGCCGTTCCGACGAGAGTACGGTTTCTTCCAGTTTCAATTCATTTCCTCCCCTGCAGTAAAAACTTCTGCCCATTCATTATAACAACTGAAGCCGCAGGCTTCAACCTCTGTACGTTAAAAGGTTCCCGGGAGTCACAGGCAAGTTTTGTGTTAATTAGTTGGAGTGCGGCTTCCACTGTAAAATCCCCCATGGCGGACATGCCTTGCAAAAAACGGGTTTATTTTATAGCGGTAACGCATCAGAAATTTAGCCACAGGAAAATTTCTACAGTACGAGGCAAAAGTCAACCGGCAAAACTGCTAAAGCCGAAAATACTGCCAAGCTGTTATCACATAAATTTTACCCCGGTTCAATATAATGTCTTTGCAGCTGTGCCGTTCGAGGGCACAATACACCTTTCCGGAGGAGCTTATGCTAGAAGACCTGTTTTCCTATGGGTTCTGTTATGACAGGATCGTCGAATTTTTAAACAACTGCCGCAGGGCCTGCCCCACCCTGCGCGCTATCCCGATGGGGAAGAGCAGCTGCGGACGGAAACTGCCCGCGGTCGCTATTGGCAATCTCAAAAATCCCGTCCTGTTCGTCTCCGGTTTCTCAGCAGACGACCGGGTCGGCGTCCTGCTCCTGCTCCGCTTTCTTTCCGATATTACCGATCAAAATGACTCCCAGGGGATTATTACCGCGGGGAATCTCCCCAAATTTTTTGAGCGGGGCGGGCTGATCCTTCTTCCAATGGTCAATCCGGACGGATTTGAAATTGCTTCGCAAGGGGCGGATACCGCAGGATACCTGAAAAAGCTTGTTCAGATGCTTCAAACCCGCACAGAGGGAAACTGGTTTTGCTCCGCCACCGGGGTAGACCTCAGCCGGAACTACGATATTGCCTTTGATTTTGATACCGCACAAAAAAAGCGTGCCGGAGAATCCGGTTTTCCCGGCAGCCGTCCCGAGAGCGAAGCGGAGACCAAAGCAGTAGCGCGGCTGTGCGCCGCATTCCACTTCAAACGGATTGTTGAATTCCGCACCCCGGGTGAAGCTGTGCTGCCGGCCTACGGCAGGAATACACCTACGAATGCCCGCATCAGTGGAGAGCTCATTGCAAATTCCTGCGGATATAGCCTGTTAAGCCCTTCAGAATCCTTTGAACGCGGCAGTTTTAAAGACTGGTTCGCATCCCATAGTGGGCGCGAGGGCTATACAATAAAAGCCGGACGGAGCAACCCAGTCCCCGAAGAAGACCTGGAGCCGCTCTACGCCCGGCTGATGCAGACAATGCTGCTCTGTATGGTTTTATAGAACAGGCGGAGGCGAATTTTAACTGCCAAAGGCCAGCCGCTTTGCAAGAGATTTTCTGGAGGGCGAAAAAATTTTTAACCCCACGGGTTCGCCGTGGTAACGGCGCATAAGCAGGTCGGCCGCGATTTCGGCCGTCAGGATGTTTTCCGGCCCGCTTTCCATACAGAAATAAACGTTTTGGTAGTCCTCCGTTTCCCCGATGACCGGAAGAAGATCAGAGGTATACCCGTAGGTACCCGCGTAACAGTATGCCGGGACGATCCGCCCAATGCCGCAAAACAGCTCCCGCAGTGTTTTGGTTAACCGCTCATACCGCACCCCAGCGAGCTTTTCAAGTCCCACCAGTTTGGAAAAACGGCGGTCAACGCCCGAAAAAAAACTGTCCGACCCAGTAATCATCAGGCGGTTATCCGGCGTGGTACGCACGTGGAAGCCGCTTCCTTCATCGTTGCGGATCAAAACCCGGCTGTCGTACCCGGTAAAAGTATCAACAGGTTCGGTTACCACGGTAAAAACCGCACGGCGGCCCGAAAAGAGTTTCAAATAATCGTTCTGTTCCAACCCAGTCGCAAAAATAAGCTTGTCTGCATGAACCGTACGGCCAGCGGCTGTTTTTACCGTAACATGTCCGTTCGACAGATCGACAGAGACCGCCTCTGTATTTTCATAGCAACGCAGGTTGTATTTTTTGGCGGCTCTATCCACCAAAGCCTGGGTAAAACGGTATGGATCGACTTCCGCACCCAAGCCTTGTGACAGGATCCCGTCTTCCACAGGGAAAGAGTAATGGTCACGGGTCGCCGCCCGGTCCAGGTATTCCACCTCAAAACCGTTGTGTCGCCGGACAAGGTACTCCGTGTGGAAAAAGCCGCCGTGGTTTCTGTCGGACGTATAGTTCAAAACATCCCGACGCTGGAACCCGGTCTCCGGCTCTAAACCGCCGCAGAGCGTCTCGATGCTGTCGAGCGCATCGCGGTAACGGTTCAGGCAGTCCACCGCCGTTTGGCGTCCAATGCTTTTTCCAAGCTGTACCAGCGAAAGGTTGTTATCGTATTCTAAAATCCCGCTGTTAAAAGCCGTGGCGCCATACCCGACCGGCAGCTTTGTCAGCAGGCAGACGTCGTTTCCATCCTCGGCAAAGCGGTAGCCGAGCAGCGCGCCGGTCATACCGCCGCCGAGCACCAGAACCTCACAGCTTTCATCGGAAGCAAGCCAGGGGTACTGCCGGACGGGGCCTGTCTGGTTTGTCCAATAAGAATACCCGGTTGTTTGCCGCATAAAAATACCTCCTCTGTTTTGAACACATCCGAACGACTGCCTGAAGCAGCCTTTTACAGACAGTATATGCAAAACAGGGAAGGCTTATACCATTTTTGCAGCGGAACGGGTTTTAAAACCTGCAGCTATCGCTATCATGTGCCTGCCCCTCAAACATTTTTTACCGCTGCCGCGCTAAATTTCACACGGTATAAAATTTCTGCAAAATTAAAATGTTTCCTTTCTAAAAGGGCTTTCAGAAATTACGACTTACACCCCAGAAAATAAAAATAAAAAACGCCGCCCCGGCCGTGATAAAAAACAACAGCCGCGTTCGCTTTGCGTAAGGCTTCATCCGGGTAAAAAAGGAAATGAGGAAGCAGACAAACGATACAAAAATCATTGCAAGGGACAGCACGGCAAAAAAATTCATTTTGTCCCCTCCCTTTTTTCACAACGCGGCCGGAACGTTGCCCCAAAAACTGAGAAACAATATTCAAACGGGCTAAGCCTCCGCTTTTTTCCAAACAGGTTCCAAACCATCACAGCCAAATCGGAAAGAAGCAAAAAGCCGAAAACAGGCACCAGCCCCAGGGTGACGACCGGGTTGTAGGCAACAGCGGCCGAAAAGTCGCCCTCTAAAAGGCTGACAACCGCGCGGCTCGCACCGCAGGTAGAACAGTACCAGCCGAAATTTTCATACCACATGCAGGGAAAATAATGCCCGGACACAAGCTCCCTGCCAAACAGCAGGATTGCCACGGCCAGAACCCAGACGACAACCCGGGCAATCATGGAGATTCGCATAAACAGCTTCTGCGGCATTTCCCCCTCCTTCAGGGCCAAAATTTGAAACACTTGACAGGATAGCTTATAATATAGGGTAGCATTAATAAAGGAGATTTCTATGAATTCATATAACAATTATCCGGGCCCAAACCAACCGTGGAGCCCTGTCCCTCCGCAGCAGCCGCGGGACAACGGCGGATTCGCCGTCGCTTCCTTTGTCATTGGTTTAGTCGGCCTTCTGCTGAATTTTTGCTGCGTGCCCTATCTCACGCCGGTTTTGGGAATCCTCAGCCTGGTGTTCGGCTTTGTGTCAATCCGCTCTTCCAAAAAAGGGCTTGCCGTGGCGGGTATTATCCTGGGCGTATTTACCATAATTTTCGCCGTTTTTGTTTTAGCGGGGGTCTTTGCCATTTTCGGGTACGACGGCGACCTGGAACGGTTCTTAAACGAACTGTATTATGGCGTTTTCGGCAACTTCCTTTATTATTAATCCCCAAAAATAACGAGCAGACTGTGTGGCAGCGCGAATTTTTCGTGAGGAAAGTCCGGGCATCATAGGACAGGATAGCTGCTAACGGCAGCCGAAGGCGACTTCAGGGCTAGTGCAACAGAGAGATACCGCCGCGGTTTTCCGCGGTAAGGGTGGAAAGGCGAGGTAAGAGCTCACCGCCCGTCCGGGAGACCGGAAGGGCCTGTAAACCCTATCCGATGCAACGCCGAGCGCGCGAACCCGCTGGTCCGGCGGTCAACAGCGCAAAAGGCGGCACTGAGCATGCGCGGCGACGCCATGCCAAGATAGATTGTCACACTCGACAGAACCCGGCTTACAGGTCGGCTCGTTATTCATATGCTTTTGCGGCGCCCCGGTTAAACCGGGGCGCTTTTTTACAGTGTTTTCCCCATCATGACATGGGGGCAGTATTCCTCGTAATACTCAGGCCCGAACCGCAGGTACCCACAGGAGGAATAAAACCCTTCCGCACGAACCTGAGCGCCCAGTACCAGCCTGGTTCCGCCTTTTTCTCTGCATCGTTTTTCCGTTTCCTCCAACAGAAGCCGCCCAAGGCCACTCCCCCTTTTCTCCTTACGGACGCAAATCCGTCCTACGTGGTAGTCATCCCCATCCCGGTAAAGACGGGCGGTCGCAACAGGGACACCGTTTTCCAGCGCTAAAAGATGATCGCACCGGTCGTCCAGTTCATCGAATTCCTCTTTAAACCCCTGCTCTTCAACAAAAACAGCCTGGCGCAGTGCATAACACTGCTCTACCTCCGTATCAGACGCAGTAATCCAGATAAAACGCACCATTGTATTTCCCCCATATAACAAAAACAGCCGCGGCTATTTTACCGTTTCATTCACAACGGTAAAATTATACCACAGCTGTTTTTGTTTCACAACCAAACGCGCCGGATTTACAAAAAAGATAGGGCAGTGAGCCCCGCAACTCCGGGAATTCCCAAAACTACGGAAACCGCCACCGTATACAGGTTGACCGGAACGGCCAGACCGGCCAGCGAGACCCCTCCCAGTGCCAGCAGGCCGCCCGCCACGCTGAGCGCCCCGGTCCGGAGCGGCCGCCTGCTTCGTTTACAAAGTACCAGCATCAGCAGGCCGCAGAGGAGCAGGTAGACGGTTACAAGAATTGTTGTCACATCCAAAATTGTCATCCCCTTTAGCGTCTTACTGGCCCGAACAGAGGACGCCCCTCATCTTGGCCTGTTTGAGCAGGTAACCGTACCGGCTTTCAAGCGATTCAATTTCGTATATCGTCGATTCCACCAGTTCTTCTTCCAAAGCGTAGTCAAACCGGCAGTGCGCGCTGGCCAGCTTCATCTTGACGTCGCTGATGTCGTTGATGAGCTGCTGGTTGCGGAGGTCGGCCTCGCTTTTTTCACCAGTTTTCCGTGCGACTCCAAAAAAGCGAAATGCCTGGTTGATTACTCCTTCCATGACGTCACCTCTTCACAAATATTCTACGCAGAAAGGGTTGGAAATTATTCCTGAATTTATACAAACTTTTTCACTTCAAACAGGAAAACAGTGGTGGAAAATTTAACCGGGGCTAAAAAACCGCCCGGACAAGTTGTCCAGGCGGTTTTATTACTTCAGGTTTTTGGGGCTGTAACGGTTGATTGCTTCTTCATTTGTGGTTATCTGAACTGTTGAAAGCCTGTCTTCAAGTTTTTGGGAAAACTCGCCCCCGCGCAGCTCATAAAGAACCGCAGTACGGTTTTCCTGATAAAGTTCGCTGTCTTTGGACAGGTCGTACCGGGCGCCAAGGTAGATATAGCTGCTGCTGGAATCATCCGTATAAGGGATTCCAAACTCCTTCTGCTCGAAGGTTTTCTTGACAAAGTTTTCCATGACCCCCGCCTGCTGTTTGCGGAGCAGGGAGACGTTGCGGCTGGAATCCTCGGTATCAGGCTCATAATCGGTAAGCCCGTAATCAGTATAAACCTGGGTGATACATGCGTCGATAATTGTGTCGATATCCGTTCCCTTGTTAATTTCAGTCACATAACTGTCAACCGTTTTTTTCAGTGCGTCTTCGTCTTTTTTCTCACCGGTTTTAACATCGTATTTATTAATTGCCACATATTTTACTTTGGCATAATTATCGTAAAAATATTCCTTAATGGTATCCTCGCTGACCGGTTCCTCGCCATCCGTCTCATAGAAATACTCGAAAATCTTTTGAGTCTTATAATCGCTTTCAGCAAGCTTCACAACAGAAGAATAAGAAATTCCGTTCTGTTCATAGTCGGCCTGGTACTGAGCCCAATAGGTGTCGGCATTGTTTTTGACAATATTGTCCCCTTCGGTCCCCATAGTCATTCCAAGCTCGTCAAACATGATGTTGACAGCAATATACTGTTTGGTGGTTTTTGTCGCCTTATTGATGATCCACTGTTCCACCGGCACGTCGTCAATTTTCTGGCTCCAAATATCTTCAGTGTCGTCAACCTGGTTCTGTGCCTGTTCATACGCGTCCTTAAGGTAAGACAGGTAGACTCCGGCGGGTACCGTGTCGTTTTCCGTTTTGAGCACCCAGGTGGTATCGCCCGAGCAGCCGGTCACAGAGAACAAAAGTGCCGCCGTAAGAAGCCCGGCGAAAAGGCGTTTGAATCTCTTCATTCCAGTTCCCCCTAAAAGGTTTTAAGCGGCTCCTGCCATAGGCAGCGCCCCAAACGGCTCCAGGACCGCTTCCGATTTATTATACCTTAATTTACCCGGGTTGTCCAGCAGTAGTTTGTTGAAGCCCTGCACAAAACACATACGGAAAGAAGGCGCGCCCCAGTGTAAAAACGGTATCCGCCTTTTTTCTCAATCCCCCGGGCAAATAGAAAAAGCGCCGGCTTTATCAGCCGGCGCTTTCCTTAAAACAAAAATTAGTCCTGCGGATTCGGAGCGGAAACCGGGCAGGTACCGGCGCAAGCGCCACAATCGATGCAGGTGTCTGCGTCGATTACGTATTTACCATCACCAGCGGAGATAGCGGAAACCGGGCATTCTGCCTCACACGCGCCACAGCCGATGCACTCATCACTAATTACGTATGCCATTGGGAACACCTCCTTCAAATTTACTTCCATTGTAACACATTTTCATAAAAAATCAATATAAAACCGCAAGTTTTACTTCTCAGGTTTTGAAACTTCTTTGGGCTCCTTTTTCTCGCCCTTCTGGGGGCGGTCCCTGACGACCTTCACCTGGTCGCGGGTATAGCTTGCAGGCGCTGCGTCTGGGTTTGCGGCCAACTGTACCTTGAGCTTTCCAGTCAGGAGGCTCACATCCGTAACGGTGCCTTTCCCATCCGGCGTCACCACTTGGGCGCCCTGTTTTGGCGTAAGCTTAAGCAGGTACTCGTAAGCGTCCTGTTCGTGCTTAAGACAGCACATCAGCCGCCCGCAGGTGCCGGAGATTTTAACAGGGTTTAATGAAAGACCCTGCTCTTTTGCCATCTTGATGGAAACGGGCTGGAACTCGTCCAGAAAAGTAGAACAGCAAAAAGGCCGCCCGCAGATTCCAAGCCCCCCTATCATCTTCGACTCGTCGCGCACGCCGATCTGCCGCAGCTCAATCCGGGTGCGGAAAACAGAGGCAAGGTCTTTGACCAGCTCCCTAAAATCCACCCGGCCGTCCGCCGTAAAATAAAACAGGATTTTACTCCCGTCAAAGGTGTATTCAACATCGACCAGCTTCATATCCAACTTATGCTTGGAAATTTTTTCCTGGCAGATTTTAAACGCCTCTTTCTGCTTTATGCGGTTACGCTCTATAACAGCCAAATCCTCTTCCGTAGCGAGACGGATAACCGGCTTAAGCGGCAGAACCACCTGGCTGTCGTCCACCTCGCTGTTGCCGATCATAACAGTTCCGCATTCTGTTCCTCGGGCCGTTTCCACAACAACACGGCTGCCTTTTTGAATTTTTAACCCGGAGGGGTCGAAATAATAAATTTTCCCCACGTCCTTAAAGCGGACGCCGATAATTTCAGCCATAAAGCCTCCTCATATCCTCAATTTTTCACTGGAGCCCCAACCAGGGAGCTGGTGATCCAAGCCGACAGAACCGGCACATTCGCGTTTGCGTCCAGATCCTTCATTGCCCTGGACAACACCCGTATTTTTTCCAACAGCTGTTTGGTCGTAAAACTGCCGATCAAGGCCGCAGCGGCGTCTTTCGACCCGGCAAGCAGCCGTTTCCCGCCCGATTTCAGCACTGCCGCGTCCCGGAACCGTTCAAAAAGAGCTTCTAAAAAAGCGCGGTATACCTGTTTATCGTTTGACAGTTTATTCAAAGAAGCGAGCATCCCGTATTCCTGGTGTTTGGAAAGCATCAGGCAGAAATCGTCCGGAGAAACCGGCAGGCATTCCGGCGCCAGCAGTGCCAGGCCCTTTCCAATATTCCCCCCGCAGGCCGCGGACGCTTTCCGGGAAACCTCAGAAGAAACTCCTCCCAGCACTTCAAGCGCACGGGCGCATTCGTCTTCCCCCACCGGAAAAATCCCCACCGGGATACACCGGGAGAGAATGGTGGGCAGGACATGCCCCCGGTCATCAGCCGTGAGCAGGATAACCAGGTGTTCCGGAGGTTCCTCCAAAAGCTTTAACAGAGCATTCGCTGCCGGGGCCTGCATTTTCTGACAGTCACTGATAATATAAACCTTTTTATCCCCGTCATTGGGATAAACAGCGGCGTCCGCCTTTAACTTCCGGACATTCGCCACTGTCAGTTCATTTTTATCCGCCGTGCCGGAAAGGCAGGTAATATCCGGATGAGCACCTGCTTCAATCTTTTTACAGCTTGGGCATACGCCGCAAGGCCGTTTTTTCCCCCCGCACAAAATTGCCTTGGCAAAATAGGCTGCAATCGCCTTTTTGCCAAGGCCTTTTTCCCCGTAAAACAGATATGCATGGCACAGCCTGTCGCCATTTGCCGCCCTGTCAATCAATTCCACAACAGAGGCATTGCCATAAATCATTATATTCTCACTTCAAATTCTTTTTACGAAAGCATGTTAAATTTTTTCAAACCGCTCTACGTTCAGTACAAAGATTGTTGCGCCACCCACCGTGACTTCAACCGGCAGGGACGAATAAACACCGACCCCGTACATTGCAGAAGACGGTGCCATCTGGGTACGCCGTTTACTGTGTTTGGAGATGACTTCAACCGCCTCATCCACCTTATCGTCTTCAGTACCAATCATAAAAGTAGTGTTGCCCGCCATCAAAAAGCCACCGGTGGAAGCGATTTTGGTTGCGAAAAAGCCCGCTTTGGTCAATGCCGAAGAAACGATGTGGCTGTCATCGTTACTGACGATTGCATAAATCATTTTCATATGTTGTCACTCCTTATTTCTATAATTGCGGTGTCAGCCGCTTGGATGAAATACCGCGCCCGCAGCTGTTTTTATACCGCGGCCGTTGGATTTCTACTTATATCATACCACTTTCAGCGTGGGAATTCCAGACTTTTTTAAAAGTTTTTGGCTCTCTTCGCCAACCCGCTCCCCGGCTACAACAACAGCAACGCCGGGCGGGCATACAATCTTGCTTTCAGCGGCGACCCGCCCCAGGATTTTGTCAACCGGGAGCTCCTCTGCCGGGCAAAATACCGCTTCCCTCGGGGACATCACCCGCTCGGGCTGAGGCGGCGCTTCCAAGCGCTCCGCCCGGTAAGCCACGTCCGGCTCAAAGGCAGCGACCGCCTGTTCCAGTAGTTCAAACTCCGCATCGCTGTTGAAAGGGGTGGGCATCAGCACCGCCGCCTCTGCCGCGGCGTAGTCACACTCAACGCGGTGATCCCGCAAAAAGGCGGCAAGGCCGCCGTCATACCCTTTGGGCGCACCCGCCAAAGAAAGGCGGGCGGGCTCGCTTTCGAAGACAAAAAGGCCCTTTTCAGCCGCCTTTTTTCGCAGGGAATCCAAACGGCCTGCAAGCGCCGCAAAGTCAGCGCGGGCGTTTCCCCCCAGATACCCCGCACAGGCGTCAAGCGACTGCATGATAAGATAGGACGGGCTGGTGGAGCCGAAAAGGGACATAGCCGCCTTCAGCTCCTCCGCCGTAAAATCATCCGCAGCATGGAGGAGCGCCCCCCCGGTCAGCACCGGCAGGGTCTTGTGCACGCCGTCGCAGCAGAGCGCCGCCCCCAGCGAGAGCGGGTGGCAATCCTCCGGCAGGAATTTCAGGTGGGCGCCGTGAGCATTGTCAACCAAAAGGGGCAAACCACGGCTTTTGCAAATTTCCGCAAGCCCTTTCACATCGGAGAGCATCCCGAAATAATCCGGGCTTGTAATATAAACCGCATCAACATGCTCCCGTTCCAGCGCCTTTTCAAGCTCTTGTGGGGCGACCGCACCGCTGACGCCGAACCGATCGTATGGTTTTGGATAAACCCAAACCGGCTCAATATCCAGCAGGGCGCAGGCGTTGACAAAGGTGACATGGGCATTCCGGGCGGCGAGGATTTTCCGCAGGCCGTACTTCCGCTTTGCTGCGGCCAGCATCCCCTGGATACAAAGGGTCGTTCCCCCTGCACTGAGGACGGTGGTTCGGCTGCCGTAGAGCCGCTCAAACCGCCGCTCTGCCTCCCGGATCACCCCGTCCGCGTGGTAAAGGGAATCCGCCCCCGTAATCTCGGTGATATCATAAGCCCCGTCAAGGGGATATCGCCCCTTATGCCCCGGCATGTAAAACCGGGCAGGACCGCTTTTTTTGTTCTGCTCCAAAAATCCGGTAAGGGTCATCGAATCCATCCTGTCTGATTGATGTATCACATGTCAGAGAGTTTCCTCTCATATGTATTTTTTAAAATTCAACTGCTTTTTATCGCTGAAATAACCGCAGGAACGGTAAAAGGTGTGGGCTCCTGTCCGGGTTTCTCCCGAATTCAGCCTGATTGCTTTGGCCCCGGTTTCTTTTCCCCAATCTTTCAACGCCTCTAAAAGCCGGCGGCCGATCCCCTTCCGGCGGCAGTCCCCTGAAACGGCGATGCCAAGAATATTCTTCATGTGCGGTGCGTAGAGTACGTCGTACCCCTCCGCGTGGAGATAACCGGCAACCTTTCCATCGGCCTCCGCCACCCAGACGCGCTGTGCGCTGTCCGCCAACGCCCGGCTGAGCTTTTGGCGAAGGACTTCTTCCGGGAAATCATAGCCGAGGCAGCCCCGGCTGCGCGGCCGCGTGGCCCCGGCGGGACAACCGCGACTCTCAGGCCGCACTGACAGCAACGTCTCAGCCCCACAAGGCAGGTGAAATAATTGATAAATCGAAAGGGGGCCTCGCGGGTGACCTGTTCAAAATTCAACAGTATGTTTGAGCGCGTACTGCCAGCGGAGGTTCTCCGCCGCCTTCAATTACTCCGCCGCCCAAAACAACGTCGCCATTGTAAAAAACAGCAGACTGCCCTTTAGCGACCACCCGGTACGGCTCATCCAGCCACAGCTCGCCGCGGTCTCCCTCGCAAAAAATTTCCGCTGGAACCGGTTGGGCCACTGAACGGAGCTTCACTTCCGCCCTGAACCGTTTGGGAAACGGTTTTCCATCCGGCGCCGTCAACTGGGACAGGAAAACAGTCCGTATTTTATCTTCGCCCGCACGCGCCAGATAAATCCGGTTCTCCTCCGGGTCAATCGTTTTGATAAAAACCGGTTCTCCCAAGGCGATCCCGAGCTTTTTGCGCTGTCCGACCGTGTAGTGGAGGATTCCCCGGTGTTCCCCGCAGACTTTCCCCCATGGGGCGATAAACTCCCCTTTCGGGGAAGGGCCAAGGCGGTCTTCAATATATTTCGCGTAATTGTTGTCGGGAATAAAGCAGATCTCCTGGCTGTCCGGTTTTTTTGCGGCTGCAATCCCAAGCCGCTCCGCAATGGCGCGGACCTCGGTCTTCTCCATTGCCGCCAGCGGGAGAATTAGACGGGACAAAACATCCTGCCCGAGCCGGTAAAGCATATAGGACTGGTCGCGTTTCAGGCAGGCCGCCTTTTTGAGCAGGGTCACGCCGCCTCTTTCCTCCAGCCCGGCATAATGCCCGGTCGCCACCTTCTCGTATCCCTTTTCATCCGCCGTCTCCAGCAGCGCTCTGAATTTCACCGTGGGGTTACAGCGGATGCAGGGGTTCGGCGTACGCCCCGCCTTGTACTCCGCCATGAAATAGTCCACCACCATGGCTTCGAACCGTTCGGTCATATCGCTGACAAACAAAGGGATATCAAAAGAGGCGGCGGCATCCTTCGCCGCCGCCACCGTTTCGTCATGCGCAGGGGACATCTTTAAAACAACGCCGCCCACGTCATACCCCTGTTCCTTGAGCAGATGGACGCAGACCGAGCTGTCAACTCCCCCGGAAAGCGCCACCAGCACCCGCTTATTCATGCAGATGGCAGGCCTCGCACTCGCCGATGTCGCCGACAATCGGGAGCGGGTCGATCCCCTGGCGCTGATAATAATCACTCAGCGCCGCTTTGATGGCCTGTTCCGCCAGGACAGAGCAGTGGATTTTGCTCGCCGGCAGTCCGTCAAGCGCCTCTACAACCGCTTTATTGGTCAGCTTCAACGCGTCGTCAATACTCTTGCCCTTGATCATCTCAGTGGCAATCGAGCTGGTCGCAATCGCCGCGCCGCAGCCAAAGGTTTTGAATTTGACGTCCTCAATGGTATTGCCGTTGATTTTGAGGTACATTTTCATAATATCGCCGCATTTGGCGTTGCCGACTTCGCCTACGCCGTTCGCGTCTTCAATTTCACCGACATTGCGCGGGTTGGAGAAATGGTCTAAAACTTTGTCGCTGTATAACATGGTAAACTGGTACTCCTTTCAGGATTATGCTCACGCTGTTTCAAACTAAAACGGGGTTTATCTGCCGCCGTTCCAGACCGGGCTCATGTCGCGCAGGGTCTGAACCACGCCCGGCAGGACTTCAAGGATATAGTCCACATCCTCGTCGGTAGTGTCATCCCCCAGCGAAAGCCGGAGGGAACCGTGCGCCACTTCGTGCGGCAGGCCGATGGCAAGCAGCACGTGGGACGGGTCGAGCGAGCCGGAGGTACAGGCAGAGCCGGACGAGCCGCAGACCCCTTTTAAGTCAAGCCGGAGAAGAAGGGCTTCGCCCTCGACCGCCTCAAATGAAACATTCACATTGCCGCAGAGCCGTTTGACCGGGTCACCGTTTAACCGGGAGACCGGTATCTTCAGCATCCCGTCAATCAAACGGTCGCGAAGCTTTGTCAGCCGGGCGGCCTTGGCGTCAAGGCCGTTTACCGCGTCCTCAATAGCCTGTCCCAAGGCAACGATATAGGCGGTGTTTTCAGTGCCGCCCCGTTTGCCGCTCTCCTGGCCACCACCGTGCATGAAATTATCAATCACAACGCCCTTGCGGATGTAAAGCGCGCCGATCCCCTTCGGCGCGTGGATTTTATGGCCCGAAAGGGAGAGCATGTCAATGTTCTGCTCCTTGACATTGATCGGTACATTGCCGACGGCCTGCACCGCGTCGGTGTGGAACAAAACGCCTTTATCGCGGCAGACCTTCCCGATTTCCGCAACCGGCTGGATGGTGCCGATTTCGTTGTTCGCGTACATGATGGTGACCAGCGCCGTATCCGGCCGAATGGCCTTTTCAACCTGCTCCGGGGAAATCAAGCCCATGCTGTCGACCGGGAGATAGGTCACCTCAAAGCCGTGTTTTTCCAGGTATTCGCAGGTGTGAAGCACTGCGTGATGCTCAAAGTTGCTGGTGATGATATGTTTCTTTCCCTTGGCCGCGAGCTTCATAGCCGCGCCTTTGATGGCCCAGTTATCGCTCTCCGTCCCGCAGGAGGTGAAGTAGATCTCGCGGGGCTCTGCACCGAGTGCCGCGGCAACCTTGCCCCGGGCCTCTTCAATGGCTCGCTTGGCCGTCCGGGCAATGCTGTAAACGCTGCTGGCGTTGCCGTAATGCTCGGCCAGGTATGGCATCATCGCGTCCAGGACGCTCTGCGAAACCCTGGTGGTAGCGGCGTTGTCCGCGTAAACAAAACGTTTCTCCATATATCTCATTCCTTCTTGGATGAATAAAGGTTTATCTTTTTACGGCTTTATTATATACCTTTTTAGTGTATAAATCAAGTAGGCGCGGAAATATTTTGAAATTATTTGAATTTCCGGCTTTGAGCCACCGCCAGCTCGTCGCACCGTTCGTTTTCCGGATGCCCCGCATGGCCTTTGACCCAGACGTATTCCATCTCGTGGAGCTCCAGCAAAGAGAGGAGTTTTTCCCACAGGTCGGGATTTAACGCCTTTTCTTTTTTGTTGCGCATCCAGCCGTTTGCACGCCACTTTTCCGCCCACCCCTGGGTGATGGCGTCGAGAACATACTTGGAATCGCTGTAAACCGTGACATGGCAGCGGTACTTTAAGGCTGAAAGCCCCTCAATCAGTGCGGTGAGCTCCATCCGGTTGTTGGTGGTCTGCGCTTCCCCGCCGGAAAGCTCCTTTGAAATTTCCCCGCAGCGCAAAATACAACCCCAGCCTCCTGCGCCGGGGTTGCCGCTGCACGCTCCGTCCGTAAAAAGTTCTATCCGCTTTAATTCTGCCACAAAAACGCCCCTTCTATCCCAAAGTGCGGTTCGCCGCCGCGCAATTAGTAGCCAAACGCCCCGCTCATCGAATCGTCGTTCTCTATCCAGCTTTCAACGTTGACAGTCGTAAACTCCTCCGGGGTGTTCCGGATGATCACCGTGCTGATCCCGGCGTTGATGATCAGCCGCTTGCACATGGAGCAGGAATTAACGCCTGGCACAACCTCCCTGGTTTTGGGATCCACACAGACCAGGTAGAGGGTTGCGTCCAGCATATCCGGCCGGGCCGCCGCAATGATGGCGTTCGCCTCCGCGTGGACGGAACGGCAGAGCTCGTACCGCTCCCCGCGGGGAATGTTCAGCTTGTCGCGGGTACAGAACCCAACGTCAGAGCAGTTCTGCCGCCCCCGCGGCGCGCCGTTGTAGCCCGTTGAGATGATCTGATCGTTTTTTACAATGATGGCCCCAAAATTGCGGCGCAGGCAGGTTCCCCGCTCCGACACCGTCTGGGCAATATCCAAATAGTAGTTGATTTTATCCCGTCTTTCCATAAAGCACCTCCGTCCGAATCGCCGTCCGCAGCGGCTGCATTTCCGGATTACCAACCCGCAGGCGTATAACTGCAGGACAATACAATGATTGTGTCCATTATATAGCATTTACGCCCGAAATACAATCTATGAATTTTATTTGTGCAGACAGGTTGCCACGGTAGTAAAACAACAGAAAATCGCCACGTTCAATTCCAGTATTTTGAGTTGAACTTCCATAGAATCCGAACCCTGCGGCAGCAAGATTTTTTTACAAATGGGGTGCCAATATGTTAAAATAAGAATAACACAAAAATGCGGGGCGTTTTAACTGCTTCCGCATGGGGATAGGCGCTTTTAGAATGCTCTGTCCCGGTTTTGAAATGGGGTTGTTTATGGAACGCTTAACCGATATCGGCGTGGTAAAAGAGCTTCTTGCCCGCCACAATTTTACCTTTTCAAAGGCATTGGGCCAAAATTTTTTGGTGAACCCCTCAGTCTGCCCGCGGATAGCCGAGCAGGGCGGCGCCGCGCCCGGTGTGGGCGTAATTGAAGTCGGGACCGGCATCGGTGTTCTGACCGCCGAGCTTGCCAGACGGGCGGATAAAGTAGTGGCGGTTGAACTGGACAATCGCCTTCTCCCTATCTTAGAAGAAACGCTGCAGGAGTTCAATAATGTAAAAATTATCAACAACGATATTCTCAAGGTTGACCTGCACAGCCTGATTCGGGAGGAATTCCCGGGGATGGAGGTCGTTGTCTGCGCAAACCTTCCCTATTATATTACCTCTCCCATCATTATGGGATTACTGGAAGAGCGCCTCCCAATCAAAGCGATTACCGTAATGGTCCAGAAAGAGGCCGCAGCAAGGCTCTGCGCAAAGCCCGGCACACGGGACGCGGGATCGGTTACTATTGCGGTGCGGTATTTCAGCGAGCCGAAGCAGCTTTTCACCGTTTCGCGGGGCAGTTTCATGCCGTCGCCGAATGTGGATTCCGCCGTCATCCGGCTGGATATCCGGGAACCGGAGCCGCTGGATTTCGACGAATCTTTCTTTTTCAAGGTAGTCCGCGCTTCGTTTGCCCAACGGCGGAAAACCGTTGTCAATTCGGTTTCCGCAACTTTAAAGATGAGCAAGTCAGAGGTCGCGGCGGCCCTTGCGCAAAACGGCGTCAAGGCCACTGCCCGGGCGGAGGAGCTTCGAATGGGTGAGTTCATCTCGCTGGCTCGTTCCCTTGCCCCCCCTTTCCCAAAACTAACCCAAGGAGGCTGAGCAATGATTAAAGCTGTTATCTTCGATATGGACGGGCTGATGTTCGACACCGAAGCCCTTGCCAAAAAAGGCTGGCTGATTGTGGGGCGCGAATTCAACCTCCCCATTACCGATGAAATCCTGCACAGGGTAATCGGCATGAACGCCGCAGGCGTCAAAAAAACCTGCACGGACTATTTCGGCGCCGGATTTGATTATGAGGGCTTCCGGCAAACCGTCGAGGACTATATGAACAAGGTGCTGGAGGAGGACGGTATGCCGGTCAAGCGGGGGCTGCCCGAGCTTCTTGACTACCTGAAAGAGAACAGGTACCAAACCGCGGTAGCGAGTTCCTCTTCCCGCGCAACGGTTGAAGATTACCTGCGCCGGGCCAAAATGGAGGGCATTTTTTCCACCCTCATCTGCGGCGATATGGTTACACGGAGCAAGCCGGAGCCGGATATTTTCCTCAAGGCTGCCGAAGAGCTCGGCGCCGCACCGGCGGATTGCCTTATCCTTGAGGACTCTCCTAACGGGATCCGGGCAGCGCACGCCGCAGGGATGCGGGTGATCATGGTTCCCGACCTGATTGAGCCAACCGCAGACCTGCGCGCAATGGCCAGCAAGGTTTGCGAATCGCTCCACGACGTCATCCTATTTCTGGAAAATGGCCGGAAGGGGGAACAGTCCAATGGATAAATTTTCCCCTTTTACCAGTTCCTTTTCCATATCCGAAATTTTTATCTCTGTTCCGGACGCTATGCTGATCGCCCTCGGAGTTTTTATCCTTTTGCGGTTTCTCTGTTTTAAGCGGATGAAATTTTCCCGCACCCTGCTCTGCGGAGTGTTCGCCATATATATCGGTGCAGTCGCGTCCCTCACCCTTTTTCCTCTTTTCCCCAGTCAATTTGCTTTTTCATGGAAGAACTTCACAACCGCATTTCACCAGTCAAACCTCTTTCCTTTTTTCTGGTCGGTCCAGATGTTCCAGAACGGGATGGCTGCCGGAAATATGGGAACCGTCTTTTACAACCTGGGCGGAAACCTGATTATGCTGATGCCTTTCGGCGTCCTGGTTCCGCTGATCTGGCGGACAAGCCCGCTCAGGACCATCCTGCTGGCGGTGGTTTCCGCCTTTGGGGTCGAGTTTATCCAGTTTCTTGAGAATGTTTTCCACATCGGTTATAACGACGTTAGTTTTGACGACTTTCTCTTAAATGCGCTCGGATGTATCCTGGCCTATCTTCTCTTTTTGGGAATCCGCACTGCACTCCGCAAAAGCTGATTTCATCCCGCTGCACACCCTGTTAAATTACAGTTCGGAGGTTTATGTCCCATGCAAAAAAATCCCTGTCCCCTGGTCGATTTCCATACTCACGCTTTCCCAGACGCCATTGCGGCGCGGACAATGGCGAAACTCTCCGCCATTGCTGACGCCGCCCCGTTTACCGACGGCACCCTGTCCGGCCTGCGCGGAAAGCAGGAAGAAGGCGGCGTGACCCTGACGGTCATCCACCAGATTGCCACCAAACCATCCCAGCAGATTACAGTCAACAACTGGGCGGCCGCCAACCAGAAAGATAACGTCGTCTTTTTTGGCTCAGTCCACCCGGATGCGGAAGACGCTCTGCCGGAGCTTTCGCGGATTAAGGAAATCGGGCTCAGGGGGGTTAAATTCCACCCCGATTACCAGGAATTTTTTGTGGAAGACAAGCGGGTTTTCCCCCTGTATGAAGAAATCGAGCGGCTGGGGCTTCCCCTGATCTTCCACGCGGGGCGGGACCCGCTCTCCCCTGACCTTGTCCACGCCGCCCCCAAAGGGATTGCCGAGGTGGCGAAGACTTTTCCGCGGCTCACCGTCATTGCGGCCCATCTGGGCGGGATGGAGCGGAGCAACGAGGTTGAGCAGTACCTGGTTGGGCTGCCGAACGTATATTTCGACCTTTCGATGGCCCATACCTTTGCCGACGCCGCACAGGCGGAGCGGATTGTCAAAACGCACGGCGCTGAAAAAATTCTTTTTGCCACCGACTTACCGTGGGGAACGGCAAAACAGACGCTTTTATTTATGGAGCAGCTCCACCTGACGGAGGATGAGGAAAAACAAATACGCTTTGTGAACGCCTGCAGGATTTTGGGGATAGGCTAAACAGCAGTGTTCCCAAGAACTTATGACTGGCCTTTCAGCCCGCGTGAGCTTATTTCGGTGGGCAGCATTTTTGCCGTGTAAAAAATATTTGACAGAAAGACTAACTATTAAAAGTCAAGCCCAAAAAGCAGAAAGATTGTGAATTGGTAGTTGGTGCAAAAAAGGCGCACCGAAACTG
>CACXEO010000097.1 GCA_902766785.1 Oscillospiraceae bacterium
AATACTTCTTCCTCAAGCTATTCGATGCCAGCCGGAGGGACTATGACCGCAACCCCAAATCCCACAGGTTTTGTGATTGAGCCATATATTCTCATTTAAATGGTTTGGAGTATCTAAAGGTTCATTTACCTAAACTGTGGGAAGAAATAGAAGAAGTAGTTTATACTGTTGATGCTGAAGCATGCAAAACAAAAAAGTCAAAAGAAAAAACAAAAATTGGAAAATTACTTTATAGTCCTATTGATATGAATAAACAGTTTAAAAAGTTGTTGGAATCAAAAGGGTGGAAAGAAAGTAGAACGCAATATTATGTTACCGCTAATGTTAAACTGGCAAGAGAAACGTTATGGTATGATCCTGCAAAGCAAAAAGAAACCATAGAAGGCAATGGAGCTGAAGCTCTATATACATACAACCAAACAGATTTTTTCAAAAATAGAGTAGCAGTAGAGGTTCAATTTGGGAAATATTTTTCTGTAGCTTACGATCTCTTTGTTAAGCACATGGCTTTTTATGTTGGTGACAAGATTGATTTAGGTATAGAAATACTGCCGATGAAAGAATTAGCAAATGAAATGTCATCAGGTGTCCCGTATTATGAAGGCGAGTTGTACAATGTTATCAGACAAGGTCGAAATACGCCAGCAGTTCCTTTGGTCATAGTGGGAATCTCACAATAGGACATGTTTCCTATTTCATATCATATGGATACGTGATATTGATGTCTAAAACCGGTTTCAACTAAATCCCGCTGATATATTCTAAAGGGAAAATTTATCATTAAACGCCATAGCCCCGTATAAGAAATGCAGCGCATGATCTATTGAAAAAAATCGAAAACGCGTTTATAATGAATACACAGTCAAAATATTGTAAAGCAATTTATAGGGAGGACAAAAAATGCTGGATCAAAAAGTGGCAAAGCTGTTAAATGAACAGATTACAAAAGAGTTTTATTCCGCTTATCTTTACTTAGATTTTTCCAATTTCTATTACGACCGTGGGCTGGATGGTTTCGGCAACTGGTATAAAGTGCAGGCGCAGGAAGAAAGGGATCACGCAATGCTCTTCATCCAGTACCTTCAAAACAACGGGGAAAAAGCCGTACTGGATACAATTGACAAGCCGGGCGTTGTACTGACTGAAGCCAAAGACCCTCTGGTAGAGGGCTTGAAACACGAACAGTATGTGACAAGCCTGATCCACACCATTTATGAGGCTGCATATGATGTAAAAGACTTCAGGACCATGCAGTTCCTTGATTGGTTCGTTAAGGAACAGGGAGAAGAAGAGACAAACGCGGACAACCTGATTAAAAAATACGAGCTGTTCGGCAACGATCCTAAGAGCCTCTATATGCTTGATACCGAACTTAACGGGCGCGTCTACGCTGCGCCCTCCCTGGTGCTGTAATGAATCCGGAAAAAGTGGTTTGTCCCTGCTGTCATGTGACAAAAGGTGATATTGCAAAAGCAATCCGGGATGGCGCTTCTTCTTTCAAAGAAGTTAAAAAGGCGACAAAAGCCGGTAAAAAATGTGGCAAGTGTAAAAAGGAAGTCAAAAAATTAACGAAAAAAATACTGGAAAAGTAGAAAAAGAGCAGCGTTCTGAAAAGGAAGCTGCTCTTTTAATCTCCCACTCCTACAGCACGAAAATTGTATGCTACAAAAACACGCTGACATAAGAACAAAACGGAAGGAAACAGATATGAACCGCGTATTATTCTGGGATTTCGACGGCACTCTGGTATACTGCCACCATCTTTGGAGCAATTCAGTCCTGGCCGTATTACGGGAAAACGGCGTATCGGTCAGCTTGGAAGAAGTCCGTCCCTATATGGCAACCGGTTACCCATGGGATATTGTAAAGATGCACACCGAACTGAAAAACGAGGCCTGGTGGCCCTACCTTTACCACAAATTCGCAAGCGTTTACCGTGCGTTCGGAATTGCGCCGGAAACGGCGGACAGTCTTGGTCCACACACTAGGGACCTTATTTTAGATATTACGAAGTATTTTCTTTATGACGATACATACGCCGTTTTGGGGGAAGCGCAAAAACGAGGTTGGAGCAACATCATACTTTCCAACAATTACCCTGAACTCCGCCAGACGGCTGACAAGCTTGGTCTGACCCCGTACTTTTCCGGCTTTGTCATTTCCGGGGAAATTGGACTTGATAAGCCGCAGCCCGAAATATTCAAATACGCCTGGAATCTGGCCGGAAAACCAGAACAATGCTACATGATTGGTGACAACCCACATGCAGACATTGAAGGGGCTATGCGGGTAGAGATCCCAGCCATTTTGGTTCACAGGAACGTGGCCTCCAGGGCAGTACATTCCTTTAAAACCCTGACGGAGCTCCTCAATATCCTGTGACTCGCCCTTGAGAAACCATTTAAAATGCGCTACAATAAAAGCGGCAAATATCTTTCGGTAATATGGCCCTTTTTCCAGCCGGGAAATCTATTAAATCAGCATTCCGCCGTGTACGATACAATTTCACAAAGGGTAAATAACGCTAAAACAGTTCCAAAAGGAACAGACAGGACAGCAGCATAAAGAAGTAAAATGAAACGCAGCATTTTGCCTTGACATGCTTTGATCCCTCATATTGACAGGCGGATAAAACAAATCCAACCAATGAAAGCCGTTGCTTTGCCTGGCCTAAACCAATGGTAGAGCCAGTTAAACCTTAAGTCGGTTGAGTCTATACGTGGAAAATGCTATTATACAATCATCACAAAACAATTTACGGGGGAATGAAATAATGAAGAAAACGCTGGGTATGATGATTGCAAGGCTTAGAAAAGAACATGGTATGACACAGATGGAATTAGCTGAAAAAATGGGGGTGACAGATAAAGCCGTGTCTAAATGGGAGAGAGACCTGCCTTGTCCCGACATTAATTCGCTGCCTAATCTGGCGGCCTTATTAGATGTTTCCGTAGATGAACTTATGCAAATAAAAGAAGGAACTTCCATTCCACCAAAAAGCCCCAAAGAAATTATAAATTTAATTTTCAAGGCTGTCGCGCTGGCAATGGGGATAGCCGTCATCGTACTTTCGATTTTAAACAAACTAGCCGTAGAAAGCGGGATTGTTCTGCTTGGGATAGGTTTGGCATGCGCAGGAATTTCATTGCTAAATAATAAAGATTAAAGAGTGCGGTTATTCAAAATAATGACTGAGACAGGACAGCCTCACAACAGTCTTCGTCTGGTATCTTTTATGAACCGGGTAGAAAAACGTTGTTTTTCACTTTTTATAGCAGTACAAAAAACATAATAGTGGAGGGATTATGATGAAAGTTTTAGCGCTCAACGGAAGCCCGCACGAAAAGGGTTGTACTTTTACTGCCATCAGCCTGCTCGCGGAGGAACTGAAATGTCATGAAATTGAGACGGAAATCGTCCATGTCGGCGGAAAGCAGGTACAGGGCTGCATTGCCTGCGGTAAGTGTAAAGAAACCGGATGCTGTGTTTTTGACGATATAGTAAACATCTGCCTGAATAAAATGAAAGAGGCAGACGGGATTATTATTGGTTCTCCGGTTTATTATTCGGGGATTTCTGGACAGATGAAGTCCTTTCTCGACCGTTTCTTTTACGCCGGGCCCGACTTGCGGTTTAAAGTGGGGGTGGCGGTAACCTCTCTGCGGCGTTCCGGAGGTGTGGACACCTTTCATCAACTCAACAATTTTTTTAACTTGGCTCAAGTTATTACAGTACCTTCCTTTTATTGGAATGTAATTCACGGCGGTGCGCCCAGCGAAACCGTGCAGGACCTTGAAGGAGTGCAGATTATGCGCACACTCGGCAAAAATATGGCCTGGTTGATGGAAGCAGTCAGCCGTACCAAAGAAGTCCTGCCCTTGCCGGAGCAGGAAAAGCGAATTTTCACCAACTTCATCCGCAAGATTTAAGTAAAGTGAGGCGTAATCCTTGACAATACCGGAACACAGTCAAACAGGGAAACAGCTTACCCGTTCCCTCAACATGAAATACAGCCTGATACTGGAAGGGCTACTGGTTGGCATCTGCGCGGCGCTGGTAGCGGTCCTTTACCGCTTAGTGCTGGATTATGCCGAAAAGGGGCTGCACGGCGTTCTGGGCGCCGCAAAGTCCAACTGGATGATCGCTGTCGCCTGGTTTGCGGCGCTGATCCTAATGGCGCTTGCCGCCGGGCGGCTTGTCCAAAAAGAACCGATGATTTCCGGCAGCGGCATTCCCCAGGTAGAAGGGGAAATGGCTGGCCATTTGGATCAGAAATGGTGGCGGGTCATGATTGGAAAATTTATTGGCGGCACACTTTGCATCTTTGGCGGGCTCTCCCTCGGCAGGGAGGGGCCGTCTGTCCAACTGGGGGCCATGGCAGGAAAAGGGATCTCCAAGGGGTTTAAACGGATTCCTTCAGAAGCTCGGTTCCTCATCAGCTGCGGGGCGAGCGCAGGGTTATCCGCCGCTTTTAATGCGCCGCTGGCCGGGATTATCTTTGCTATTGAGGAAATCCACAAGACTTTTTCTGTACAAGCTCTTTTATCGGTCATGACAGCTTCCATCACGGCAGACTTTATTTCAAAAAACGTTTTTGGCCTCTCCCCTATCTTCCATTTTCCCGTCGAAGCCATGATGCCGCTTCAACATTACTGGTTGGTCGTCCTGCTTGGTATTGTTCTAGGCATAATGGGGGTCGTTTATAACAAAGTCACCTTAAAATCGCAGGAATTGTATGGAAAACTTAAGTGGCTGAGGCCCCAGTTCCGGCTTTTGGTTCCTTTTCTTGCCTCCGGGGCCTTGGGCTTTTTAATGCCTGAAGTTTTGGGCGGTGGCCATACGATGATGGATTTACTTGCTGACAGAAAACTGCTCATCACCGGCATATTGACCCTGTTTCTGGTGAAATTCCTGTTTTCCGCCGTCTGCTTCGGTTCCGGCGCGCCGGGAGGTATTTTCTTCCCGCTGATGGTACTTGGCGCTTATCTTGGCGGGGCTTTTGGTTCAGGAGCGGTTTCCTGGCTTGGGCTTGACCCCGCCTTTGTCAACAACTTTATTATTTTGGCAATGGCCGGTTATTTTACCGCAATCGTACGGGCTCCTATTACGGGGATTGTCCTCGTTTCCGAGATGTCAGGCTCATTGAGCCACCTTCTTTCTCTTGCGACCGTTTCAATTGTTGCATATGTGACGGCGGAAGCCTTTAAATCCGCGCCGATTTACGAAAGCCTGTTGGAGCGGATCCTCAAAAACCGTGAAATTCCCCGCCCGGCGCAGGCAAGCGGTGAACGCTCTACAGTCGAACAGACGGTAGAGGTCGGTTCCAGTTTGGAACAATGTGAAATTCGTACTATTAAATGGCCGAAAGATTGTCTTTTGGTATCAGTTCGCCGCGGAAGCGCCGAGGTGATCCCCAAAGGCGACACCAAACTTCTGCCGGGCGATATTTTGGTGGCTCTGACCGACAGGGATAACCGGACAGCTCTCGCCGCAGAGCTTGAAAGCCTGTGCAGATGCAGGGAAATATGAGGATGCGTTAAAAACGGAGGGAAAACAAAATGGCGGCGTTTGATTACAAAAAAGAAGGCTCAATCACTTTTCCTGTGGGATGCCGGTAGAGGCATCAAGCAAATGAATTGAATAAAGAAGAGCCTTCGATTAGGATAGGG
>CACXEO010000098.1 GCA_902766785.1 Oscillospiraceae bacterium
GCAATTCACGTTGGGGCAGCGTTCACAGGGTGATTTCAACCCCAGGCTCATACCGGCGCACCTCCACTTCTATAACGTTACGGTCGTGAAATTCGTGTACGATGCGCTTTACGTATTTTTTGTTATCGTCTACCAGTATGTATCCTACAAAGCTGTCTTCGATCATTTTTGCCATGTAGGCGTGGTTGCTGCAGTCCAGATGGTCGTCCCAGCGGAATATGATCTCCACCGGGTATTCGCAATATTCCCGTTCTATGCCTTGTTTTTTCAGCTCGTCCAAAACAAACTGCTTCCAGTATTCCTTGTCCGATCTGCGTTTTGCCCAATGCTTTCCGGCATAAATGGAATTAAGGCCGTATTCCCTGCAAAATGCGCTTTTAACCCGCTTATTGGCCGGATATGGCAATATTAATTTCACAACCCCATCTCCCGGACCAGCCGTTTGACCTCTTCCTCGTATTCATCCGGTTCCGTTTCCTCAAACAGGCTGTTTTTCTGGATTTCCTTCTTTTTCTCTTCATAGTCCTGCCAGGTCATTTCATTACCTCTATGTATTCATGGTATTTCGGCATCCAATGATAGGGGATTTCTCCGCAGGATCCGTTCCGGTTTTTAACAATCTGGATGGAGGCATCAACCCAGGCTGCGTTTTCAGACGCTTCCACGTCAGCGGTGATAAAAAGCATTGCGTCGGCATCATTAGAAAAGCTGTCAGTCCCTTTTACGTCGCTCATATTGGCCTTTTTGTTTGCTCGCTTCTCCACGTCGGAGGTCTGCTGTGCAAGGGCAAAAACGGCGATTTTGTGTTTCATCGCCATCGTTTTAAAGCTCTGCGAAATCTCGGTAAAGACCTCCCAGCGCTGCTTTTTGGGGTCTCCCTTCATCAATCCAACGTGGTCTACAAACACCACGTCCGGCTTCCACCGAATTATCTTCCGTTCCAAATCGTCAAGGGTGAGCTGCTGGCAGTCGTCAATCACCATCTGCACCCCTTTTCCGACAAGGATATCGAACTCCCGCTGGATGTCCGCCTTTTCCTCCGCTGTCAAGGAGCCGTCCCGGATTGAAATACTGTCCTTATGGGCAATCCGTGCGGCGATCCGGTCAATGATCTGCTTTTTTGGCATCTCCATTGAGAGGTAGAGCACCCGGCAGCTCCGGGCAAGGTTGACCGCAAGGTTTAAGGCAAAGGCCGTCTTGCCTCTGCCGGAACGCCCGGCCAGAACAGTAAACGTCTCCGGCATAATGCCTCCTAACATCCGGTTGAGGGTGCTGAAACCGGTTTTCCATGACTTTGGCTGCGGGGCGTAAAGCTGTTCAAAGTATTCAAGCAGCGCGTCGGTAAATTCTTTGGCGTTTGAATCGTTCCGCGCCTGTATTACCCTGTGCTGGTAATCAAGCGCCCTTTCAATCTTCCCGGTCAGCTCGTCTGCATCAGTCGATTCATTAAGAGCCTCTTCACAGAGGTTCATACAGGTGCTGTAAATTTCCCGTTTCCGGTAAAAGTCAATAACAAGATCGATATACCCGTCCGTATTCCCGGTAGTGGAAACAATGTCCATGCACATCCCAAGCCCGTCCGGGTTACCGGTTACTGTGGATAACGTAACGAAATCAATCGGTTCCCCTTTTTTAAACCGTTTCCGGCATACAGAATAGACTTTCCTCAGCTCTTCATTTCCAAAACATTTGGCAGGCAGGGAAGAAAAAATCCTCCCGGCACGTTCGGGTTCCAGCATCAGGCAGCCGAGTACCGCCATTTCCGCTTCGTCGCTTCTAAGCATGGCCGTTTACCCATTCCTCATAAAATTCACTCATGGTCAGGCGCTGCGAAAACGGTTCGTCACGATGTTCCGACAAATATTGCTGATAAGCCGAATCGATTTTGTCAAGTTCGGACGTGTCTCGCTTCGGTTTATCGTCGATAAAATCATTCACCTCGAATAACCCTTGCCAGTTATGCAGAACAGACTGGTTAAGACACTCGATTTTGTACCGGTCTTTGGCGTTTACCCCGTCAGAAAGCTTGTCAAGCTTGGTTATGACCATTTCAAGTGCACGGTCAGTCAACGGTTTTTTGATTGTTTTCCGCATTTTGATAAAACCGTCTAATGCCTCCTGCAATTCACGATTCGTAAAAACCGCGCCTTTTGGATTGGATTCGGATTCTAGTTCGGATTCGGATTGGATTGGATTGGATTCAGGCGGTGGCTCACGGTGGCTCACGGTGGATAACCGTGGATTGTTATTTTCCACTGGTTCAGGGAATTTTGACTTTTTGGTTTGCACTCTCTGATGATCGCTCCAGTTTGGAAAACAGAAGTACGATTCACCCTCTACATCGTATAGGTGAATAGAGCCTATGGTCGCCAACTCTGCAAGCGTTTTTTTGATAGTGTCCTCAGTAATTCCCTTTCTCCTCGGAAAAACAAACCCTTTAATTAATTCTGGGTCTGCGCTTCCACGCCCATAATCGTCAACATATGTAATTAAATACATCCAAAATCTGAATTGGAAATCCGTCATTGAATTGACTGTCTTACTGGTCCTAATACTTTCTTTTACAATCCTGTTTGGCATCCTCCCACCCCCTTAAAACGGGAGGTCAGAATCAGTGCTGATTTCCTCAAAATCGTTTTCGTCAAACGAAGGTTCTGCTTTTTTGTTGTCATTTTTCCCACCGCAGAAATATACCTGGTCTGCTATTACTTCAGTAACGCTTCGTTTGTTTCCTTGGTTGTCGGTGTAGCCCCTGGTTTGGATGGACCCGGCTAACGCAATCAACTGGCCTTTTTCAAAGTGTTTTGCAATAAACTCGGCCGTTCCCCTCCATGCGGCTACATTGATAAAATCCGTCTGCTTTTCCTGCCC
>CACXEO010000099.1 GCA_902766785.1 Oscillospiraceae bacterium
CGCCTTTTCGACTTCGCTCCTCCAGGTGCCCCTCAAAAAGCAGCTCGTTTATGTTACCATACCCTACTCTTGTTTGTCAAGGGGATTCGACAAAATATTCTTGGGCGAATGATTGAAATCCAAAAAAATTTTTGCTATAATAAGGAGCAAAACAATTTATAAATAGAATGGAAATGACGCTGTATGCCTATTAATATACCGGAAACACTTCCCGCCCGCTCAATATTGGAAGGGGAAAATATATTTGTTATGTCCGAAGACCGCGCAGTCCGGCAGGATATCCGGCCGCTGAAAATTGTGCTTCTAAATTTAATGCCTAAAAAAATTGAGACGGAAACACAGTTGCTCCGTCTGCTCAGCAATTCATCCATACAGATTGATATAGAACTGCTGCAGACCGCTTCCCATACTTCTAAAAACACCTCACAGGAACATCTCCTCAAGTTTTACAATACTTTTAAAGATATAAAAGACCAGTGTTTCGACGGATTAATTATTACCGGCGCGCCGGTTGAACATATGGAATTTGAGGATGTAGACTACTGGGAAGAGCTCTGCGAAATAATGGAATGGAGCAAAACGCATGTCTTTTCCACCATGCATATCTGCTGGGGAGCCCAGGCTGGTCTTTATTACCACTATGGCGTACCCAAGGTACCGCTGGATCACAAAATGTTTGGAATTTTTAAACATCGGGTGCTTTCCTACAATAATCCTCTTGTGCGCGGGTTTGATGAAGAATTTCTCGCGCCTCATTCCCGGCACACCACCGTTTCAACTGATAGCATTGTAAAACATCCGCAACTGGAGCTTCTCGCGGTTTCTGAAGAGGCTGGACCTTTTCTAATTGCATCAAAAGACAACAGGCAGCTATTCATTACAGGACATTCAGAATACGATCGTCTGACTCTTGCCGCTGAATATTTCCGCGACATCGAAAAAGGGCTGCCCATTGACATTCCCCGCAATTATTTCCCGGATAATGACCCGAACCGAATGCCGCCATTCAACTGGCGGAGCGCCGCTAACCTGATTTATGTTAACTGGCTCAACTACTTTATTTACCAGCAAACGCCTTTTGATTTGAACCTTCTGGAACCGATTATTCTATAGAACAGGAGCCGATTCATATTATAAAAACCGGCGGGGGTACCCCCGCCGGTTTTTGTTGGTTTCTTCAGGTAACACAGTAAAACATTGGGATAACCCACCATATCCACTGCTGTTTTTTTAATCAAGGAAAGAATTCATACTTATTTCTTTTCCACTGCTAAGTGCCTCTTCCATTAGCTTTAACATTTCAAGTGCACTGCGAAACCGCTGCGTTTTATTTTCCTCTACCCATTCAATGGTTCCCTGCCAGGTCGCATTTTGGCGAAACTGCACATGTACGACAAATTTTGCCTGAACATTCTCATTCTGAATTGCTTCGCTCACCAAAGATTCATCCCTTTCTCCCAAATCTGGCCGGTTTCGCTTATTGCGAAAACTTCGGTATTCCACCGACGACTGCGGAAATTTCAAGTCGTCGAACATTTCGTTCATCCGAACCAAAAGCTCCAGGGCATTCGAAAACCTGAAATAACGTTCATAGAAAGGGCTATAGAGATATCCGGCAATCTCGCAATCATCGCTCGATACGACAAAAACCTGAACCCTGGTAGACATACTTGTAATCAACGGGGCTTGCCCAATACTATTTCGCACCTTCCACTCACCCAACCTTACTTATTTCTATTATAACGGTTTCCAGTCACGCGCCGGTCACACCAATTTGAAGCGCACAGTAATTTATTACCCTGTACCAAAATTAATTTAACTTTCCGCGCATGCTTTCTGGATTCACGCTGTAGAGAAGTGCGTTTTCCCGGGAAATCCGGCCCGCCTGGTAAAGCCTGAGAATGTCTGCATCCATTGCGCGCATCCCCATGCTTTGGGACGAAAAAATAACATTGTCAATCTGATGCACCTTGGATTCGCGGATCATATTCCGGATGGCGCTATTGACCAGCATAATTTCAAAAGCCGGCACCAGCCCGCCGTCCACTGCGGGAATCAGCTGCTGGGAAACGACCGCCTGTAGCACCATGGAAAGCTGCACGCGGATTTGCTGCTGCTGGTTGGCCGGGAAAACATCAATAATCCGGTCAATTGTATTGGCCGCACCGATGGTATGCAAGGTAGAAAGAACCAGTTGGCCTGTTTCAGCCGCCGTCATCGCAGTCATAATCGTTTCATAATCACGCATTTCACCCAGCAAAATCACGTTAGGCGCCTGGCGCAGGGCTGCCCGGAGCGCACTGACATAGCTTCTTGTATCATGCTCGAGTTCACGCTGGCTGACAAGGCTTTTATTATGGCGATGGAGATATTCAATCGGATCCTCAATGGTGATAATATGACTGTTGCGATTTTTGTTAATTTTATCAATAATGCAGGAAAGGGTCGTCGATTTTCCGCTGCCGGCCGAACCGGTGATTAGTACCAATCCCTTGTTTTTCCGGTAAAGATCAATAACCGTATCCGGAATGCCGAGGGCATTGTAATCTGGCAGTTCAAAGTTTACCACCCGCAGGATCATTGCAAGGGAACCGCGCTGCTTATATGCATTGCAGCGGAAACGGCTTAAATTCTTAATGGAAAAAGAAAAGTCATCGTCGCCGCTCGCATAAAGGCTTGAAATATCCCGGTGATCCAGCTCATAGATCTGTTTTGCAACATCCGCCGTATCCTCTGGCATCATTTTCTCCTCACTGTAAGGACGGATTGCGTCGCCTATTTTAAAAGAAATCGGTGCACCGGCAATAATAAAAATATCGGACACCTTCTGCTCCACCGCTTTTTGCAGGACATCCTGAATATTCACTGCGTGCCTCCCTTACCCTGGTATAAATCCAGCGGTTCATCCTCTTCGTATTCCAATGTGCTGACAAGAGCGCGTTTTACAACTGTATAACGTGCACCTCCCTCAAAAGGATTTTCCGCCAAGTTTACTTTCATCACCAGTTTGCGGGAAAAATCTACTTCAAATTCTGCCGTCAGCGTCATTTCATTTTGAGTAAATTCCCCCAAATCCTTGTCATGGGGAAGTTGCCAATAAATCGCTGTGACAATTTGATACGCGCTTTGATAAAACGAGTTACCTGTGGCACCGTTGTTTAAAAGCGCCCTCATCTTTGCCATTTCGTTTTCAGGCAAAAAACCATCCGGCAATTTCCTAGTCCGCTCGATTTCCCTAATCTGTTCCATATAACCACAGATCTCCCGGTCAGCAGCAGCAAGAAAACTTTCGGCCTTAATTTCAGCATTATAATAAGAAGTAACCCCTTGGGCGGTTTTATCCGCCAACTTATAATCAGAATTGGCTGTAACATACCCAAGAACCGAAAAGGTTGTAAGCGCCAAAACAACAAAGATCATCAGGAGAGACGAAATCCCCACACTGACTTTAAAGCCGCCCCTGTTCTTCATGCCGCAGCCTCCTCCTTTCCAAATCGATCAAATATTCGCAACATATTGCCGGGAGGGGAGCCGGTAAACGGTTTCCTCGCTCTCTCCCTGCGCCGAAACAGCTTCGGCTACCGTTTCATAAACGGTGCCCGCGCTGTCCGACGAAACAACGCTTACTTTAAAATAGAGCTTAAAACTCCCGTTTTCGGAAACGGGGTTCCAGTCTTCATCATACTCGACTGTATAAACAGTGGCGCCTTCCCTGCTCTCCGGGGAGACACACCAGCTGCATTTTTCCCCGTTGGCACGGTACTGCTCGGTCATTTGCTGGGTCAGAACGACCGCCATGTTCAAGTTGGTACTCTGCTCTCCCTTTTGGCTCAATCACTTTTCCTGTGGGATGCCGGTAGAGGCATCAAGCAAATGAATTGAATAAAGAAGAGCCTTCGATTAGGATAG
>CACXEO010000100.1 GCA_902766785.1 Oscillospiraceae bacterium
ATGAATCTCTGACGGTACATATCCGTATTTGGAAACCGGATGGCACATTCGATACCAAGTCTACCGTGGCGAATATCCAGCGGAGCGACCTTACGGGGTACGGCAACGGCAGCCACGGGTTTAGCTGTTCAACCGGTTTAAACGCTTATACTGACCAGCCCGGCATCTACACAGCGGTTGCTTATGCGCTGGATGGGGGATCAAACCCTGAGATTGGGCAGATGAAATTTGTCCATAATTTTGTTGAATTTGTTGATGACTATGCAATAACCGCAAGGTCAAGGGTGCGCTGGGTTTACAAAGAAAATTCAAAATACACCTTAAATGTCCGAAATTATTTACCGGAGGATCATATCGCTTATAACAGCGTCTATAATGCCATCTCCTTAATGCACCAACAAGTCCCAAGCAACATCCTGGTCAGGTACAGCTCCGGGGGAAGTTCCGGCATGGTCTCTTATATTCAAAGTGCAGAGTTAAAAGGTGATGATAAGGATAAACTCAATATAGGAGGAGCAGTTGAGGCTACAACTGTTCCTAAGTCGGTAAATGGAACCCTGTATTATGGTTTTGACGACCTGCCGAACGGCACGGTAAACATCGATGGGGCCATTATAGTATATAAGTCAGACTCTTCTCAAGAAACCGCGGCGCGGCATAATGTCATTGCAATGCATGAGATGCTGCACGTATTTGGCTTTGGCCATCAAAGGAGGTCTGATATACCTTCTTTATCGACCGATGTTCCAATATCAAGCACTACTTTGACAGAATACGATTTGACATCACTGGGAATGATCTGCCCGTAAGGAGGGAAAATGATGTTAGAAGCAACAAGAAATTTTTTGATTTTATCGCTGTCGGTCATGCTGATCGCGATCCTTGGAGCCGGTGCCCCTATAACAGCTCAGGAGGATGGGAAGCCTTCAAAAAGATCGGATTTCCCGGTATTGCAGCCCTCTTCCGCTTATAGTGTTACAAAAGAATTCCCCTTTGAGAAACAGCTTGAACTGTCCGAAATTGTAGTTGACGCAACCGTAAATAAGGTTTATCCGAAAGAAAAACGCGAATACGTTCCGGAACCCGGGTCTGTCGAGGCAAGGGTATATGAGGAAATGGGCGTTAAAAACGCTTATTACAGTGTTTTAAAGGTTGAAATGCGGGCGAACGAATATGTGAAAGGGAACGCGGGAGAAACGTTTGTCATGTCAATTGTGGCGTTTAATCTCGACAGCGCGCCGGATTTTAAGCCCGGCGACCGTTTCCTGCTGACGTTGGACAGATATGTCGACGGCACCTACTGCAATGTGACGCCGGTTTCCAGTTATTTCTTTGTCGCCCACGACGAAAAAACATACCCCGCGGGGGACGACGCGCCGACGCAACGGTTCAGCGGCAAAAATCTGTCTGCCGTCAAGCAGGATATTAAAAGAATGGTTTCTTAAATACAGATAGAAAGAGGTGTGAACCATGATAAAAGCGAAAAAGTTTCTCAGCCTGACCGCGTTATGTCTTTCACTTTTCTTACTTGCTTCCTGCAGCCCTCAGCGGATCAATCTGTCGCCCGAAGAAACGCACCGATACTGCGAGGAATATTTTGATTACCTGATTCCATGGAAACTAAGGGGTGCCGGATCTTACTGTGATTTAAAAGGCGCTGTTTACTATTCAATGAATCCTTATAATAATATGAACCTATGCCTTTTTGAGGTAGAGTCGATAGAAATAGAACCACCTGAGAAAACATGGGGGAACTTTATCGCCACCATTAAAATCAATGAAGTGTACAGCGGGGATTCCTCTCTCAAAGGGACCGAAGCAAAGCCGACAGTTTTTGTACAGGAGGGGGACCCTTCCCGCCTTGTGGGAAAAAAGTATGTGGGGTATGTAACGCCCGATGCCTCCAATCCGAGAGATGTGGTTTTTACTACCTGGACATTTTTGGTGACAGAGGACAATACACTGGTCAGCCCGTTCGGCTGCCAGGTCGAAGAGGCACAAATCGATCCTAAGAAAGAATTAAGC
>CACXEO010000101.1 GCA_902766785.1 Oscillospiraceae bacterium
GAGAGAAGCCGAAACTTCTCTCAATTCTCTTGCCCTTCGCAATGCTCGCACCCTTGAGTCATTGTCCTTAAGGGTACGATGCATTTGTAGCTTCCTTTTCACTCTTTGTCTTTTATGCTTGGCAAAAGCCAATCTTTTTCAACCTTAAGCGCTTTAGCGAAACAAGCAACTTCATAATCAGTAACGATTCTTCGGTTTCGTTCAATCTTACTAATTACCTTTTGATCCATATTAACTTCCATAGTTTGCATTCGCGCCGCCAGTTCTACTTGTGATATCTTTTGCAATTTTCTAGCTTCTTTAATTCGCGGGCCAACTATATTTTTATTTCCGCGAAATTCCATCGCTTTCATAAAGTATCCCCTCGCAAAATACGCTACTTAAAAGTATTATTCTTGACTTTATCATAAATATTCGCTAAAATAAGGTCACATAAGCGTATTTTGAAAAAGAGGTGTCATTTTGGAACTTTACGAAAGCCTTCTTACAAAGTTGCTCCAAAGCAATCCCGTTCTTTTAAAACAGGAAGAAAAACGCTTTGATTCTATTTGTTTCCATGCCCTTGAAGAAATTAAGTCTATTTTGGAAACACCGGAGCTTTCAGACTTTGATTGTATTGAAAGAATTATTGAAGTATACGAAGAACTCGGCGCCGGCTGTGGAACGCGGCACGATTTTTAATAAAACACGGCAGCTGCAACCCGACGGGATCATCTGCAACCGGCCAGCAAAACGGCTGGCTTTATCACCTTCCCCTCGAGGGGAAGCCGGGCGCTGGAAAAGCGGGGGTATGAACTGTCAAAGTAAAGCGTACGGGTAGAAAAACAGCGCACTGCGTTTGCAGTGCGCTGTTTTTGGTTGTTACGCTTCGTGGTCAATGATGCATTCGCTGCCGCCGCAGGAAATTTCAAGACGTTTTGAATTGAACTCCGCTTTACAGAAGGGATTGTCATACCGCGGGTAGTCCTTAATTTGAATTTCCTCTCCTTTGACGGTGAGCGGGCCGTCCCAACCAAACCGCATTTCACCCTGAGAGGGGGAGTTGTATGTAAAGTTAAAGGTGTCGCCGCAGATTTCCACGCCGTCGAACCCGGCTATAAAGCTCTCAAAGCTGCCGTTCTGCGCCTTGCTGCCAAGCTCGGTCACCCAGACATTCGCATGGCCGTTCGCGTGGTAGAAGAACGGTTTATCGGTATAATACCTCTCCCACTCGCTGCCGTAAACCACCTGGTACATCTCCGGGTCAGAGGGCTTCCACTCAGCACGGTTAAGGGATTTCAATGCGACATAGGCGTTGTCTTTCCGGCCGAAAACCCAACCGCCTTTTTCAACGATTTGGTCAAATTCCTTCTGCGGGAAGTAAGCGTGGGTTTCAAGCATCCGAATGATATCCGCCGGGACGCGGTAGACGCTCAGGACAACGTTTTCATGCTGGACGCAGCGGGGCAGGTACCAGTTGCCCGCAATCGCATTCGGGCGGTCCCTGTACTCCAGCGAGCCGGGGTGGTTGGTGTAAACGATTGCGCGGCCGCCGAGGTGGGCGCCCCAGGGATGCTGCTGGTAGCCCTGTTTGCCGCGGCGGAAATCCTGTGAACAGCTGACCGCGTAGTCAGGGGTTTTATAAACATAAATATCGGTCTGGGTCATGGCGGTGAAGTCAGGATCCTTGTCACAGGCGACGCCCGCCGCGTCGCACAGCCTATATTTTTCAGAATAGGCGTTAATCCGCTCATTCATCCAGCTGTGGGGATTGATGACGTGCTTGGACTGTTCAATAACCTCTTCATAGCAGTAAACCTGCAGGCCCCAGAAGAACATGATATTGTCAAAGTCATCCGGGTCAACACCGTACATCCGGGCGTCTTTTGAGTTTACGCTCATCCGCTCTCTGCCGATCATGACCGGGGACGGGTCGTTTGCAACCTTGATAATCGCCTCCGGGACCTGATAATCATAAATTGCCATCAGGGTTGCAACGTCGGACAGGCCGCCGTCGATCGACCCTTCGCCGAAGTAAAGCCGGCAGACCTGGCTGATCCCCTCATTCATCGGGTCTACCAGGTAGCGCGGATAGGTGCGCCCACGGCTGCCGATCCAGGAACCCTTGAAGGTGTTGATGGCTGTATCGAACATCAGGGTGTTAATTAAAAGGCGGGAGCGCTTTTTAATCTCCTCATCGTCGCAGTATTCAGTAAGGCCCAGAAGAGCGATGATGTCCTCTTCATAATAGTTGCAGGTCCACTCGCTAAAACCAAAGCGGGTTCGCCAGTCAATCCAGCGGCGGAGCATTTTCTTGCCGTGTTCCGCATGCCAGGCGCCGGTGTTGCCGTCCGACGGGAATACCGTATCCGGGAACATGGAACCCACCAGAATTTCCGCGCTGTGGTAAAGCGGCTGGTGGTTTTCGGTAAAATAGCAGGCGTTGATCTCGCCCGGCTCGCTCAGCCAGTAGCGGAAACCTATCAGCTCCGTCTCAATTTCCGTTACCACTTCAGCCGGAAGCATTTCCCGGTATTCTTTCAAAAGGCGAACCAGGGCGGGAACCGCGAAATCCGCACAGTCCTCCCTGTTGTGCACCCGGTTGAGGGCACCTTTGAGCTGGGAATAATCAAAATCCTCACTGGGTAGGCCGCGCCGTTTAAGCTCAAGCTTTGCGGCTTCTATAAATACGCCGTGAAAGGTTTTTGCCGCGTTCTGCACATAGGGGTTGTGATGGTTGGATGCGACAACGTGTGTTAAAAATTCGCTGGTTGTCATAATTCGGTCCTCCTTTGATTTCAGCCGTTTTGTGTTCCAGCTAAACCGCTGTTCCGTGTGCTTTTCATTATAGCATCCGGCATTTTTTGATTCCATTGACAGATTGCATTGAGATTCCTCCACTTTTTTGTGCGAATCAACGCGGCACATCTGCGAAGCTCCATAGAAAGACACGTTTGTACCGAGCTACCGCTTCATATCTATGAGCCATATACCCAAGCAGGACGGCCAGGAGCGAAAAAACGAAATACTTTTTCCTTTACTTTTCAAAATATTTACTTTATAATATAAAGTAAATATTACCGAAATGGAAGGGGAGAATCAATATGGATGAAGCCAAAACCGCATTGAAGCATTTCCAAATCATGAAAGACACGCTTGCACAGGCAAAAACGGATTATTCTGGATTATATAAGCTCTGGCTGATATATGGAATTTTGAACACGGCAGCGGTTTTATTCGGCTATCTGGGAACATTTCTTATCATGAATTCCCTGCAGCTATTGGGGCAAGCCCTGATCCTGCTGCAAAATCTCGCCGTCCCCATATTGCTGATTGTTTATTACATCAAAATATTTAAAAGAGACAACTGCACAGCCAACAAATATTATCTGAGCTGTCTCGCGCTGTGGGGGATTCCCGCTGTCGCAATGCCGGTTTTTACCATAATCCTCAAAGGTGGCGCGGTACTGCTCTTTTCACCCGGAATCCTTTCAAATGAAATTCTTGGGAAATTAAACTCGTTCAGTTTTCTTCTTAATATGTTTTTGCTCTGCCTTTGTTATATCATTTGCGCCTTTGTTTTAAACCGAAAGTGGATTGCGCTGATTGGCCTCGCGGTCTTATTCGTTTATTTGGGTTTAGACGTATTTGCGGATATGGGCTCGTTCAGGATAGAATTTGCTTACCGGGCCGGCTCCTATATCAATTTTTCCCTCTCAAGCGTTTTCTACAACGCCTCGATTGTCCTCGGCTATTTGGCGGCTGGGTTAATGGTAAAGGGTTTTCACAAGAAAGGCTGGGGAACCCCCGATGAAGATTGACCATATTCCAGACGCCCTGACACTGCCCCTGCGGCTAAAGCTTTTATGCGGCCTTGCCGCCGGAAAAAAGTCGTTCGCTGAGCTAAAGGAAATTACCGGAGCAACCGACGGCAATCTCAGCATACAGCTGTCCAAGCTGGAAGAATGGCGTTATATCAGCTCCGGTAAAACCTATCACGGCAAAAGGCCGAAATCAACATATGAAATCACGCAATTCGGCTTACAGCAGCTAACAGAATACGTCGAATTGCTTGAATCGGTGATTCGCTGAACCGTTGTTTTTAACAGCAGCCGCCCGGCAGAATAAAACCTGCAGGACGGCTTTCTCTTCCCCTTAAGCAAATCTTAAGGGTTTTATAAGCCGGGATTAAACACCCCGCGGCACGTCATCCCTTATACTGGACAGGTAAGAAAATTGGCCATGGAAGAGGGAAGTGTGGTACAATGAAGAAGAAAATCAGGTACGGGCGAATTTTACTGGTGTTCCTTTTGCTGTTCACCTGCTGCGGCGCGTCCATCATCGCGCTGACCGACTGCTTTGTGCAAAAGCCGGCGGAACAAAGCGGGGACGGCAGCTTTTCCGCAGCCGCGGGCAACCGTTCGGAAATTACCTATACCGCCCTTCAAAAAAGCAAGCGGGACTTGCATGAAGGGGAGCTGATCCTGGTCAACAACGACCTGCCCTTTCAAAGCGAGGCACAGGATATAGCCAGGATTTACGATATAAAAAATTCCTCCTACTACGTAAAGGACAAAAACGTCCTGCTCGGGCGGGCTGCTGCGGTGCAGCTCAACGGGCTGATGGAAGCTTTCGCCGCAGCAACCGGGACAAGAGACGTAATGATGATCAGCGGCCTGCGGGACTTTGACAGGCAGAAAGAACTGTATGACGGGGACCTGATCCAGACCGGCCTTACCTTTTCAAAGCTGGTGGCAAAGCCCGGCTACAGCGAACACCACACCGGGTATGCGGTCGACTTCGGGCTATACGGAGAGGGCCGGGAGTTTGACGGCACCGGGGTCTACCGGTGGCTCAACGAAAACTGCCACCGGTATGGATTCATCGTCCGCTACCCGCACGAAAAATCAGAGCTCACCCATATTGACTACGAGCCGTGGCATTTCCGGTACGTCGGCCACCCGCACGCGGAACTGATCGCCGGAAAAGGGTATTGCCTGGAGGAATATATCGCTTACCTGCGGCAGTTCCCCTACCAGGGCAAGCACCTGCAGGTGACCGGCACAGACAGGCACCCCTATGAAATTTACTATGTCGCGGCAGACGGCGCAGGCACCAGCGTCCCTGTTCCGTCCAACCGCGCCTACCGGATATCCGGAAATAACCTGGACGGCTTTATTGTAACCGTCACGCTTTGAAAGGAGAAACAGCCATGCCCGCAAATATACTGATTGTAGACGACGAAAAAGAGATTGCCGATCTTGTAGAGCTCTACCTTCGCAACGAAGGATATGATGTTTCAAAGTTCTACTCTCCAGTCGAGGCGCTGAAACACCTTGATATGAATACCCCCGACCTCGCGATTTTGGATGTAATGATGCCCGAAATAGACGGATTTGAGCTCTGCCGCCGGATCCGCAGCTGCCATAATTATCCCATTATCATGCTGACGGCCAAGGTGGAGGATATTGACAAAATCACCGGTCTCACCATCGGTGCCGACGACTATGTGACCAAGCCCTTTAACCCTTTGGAAGTTGTCGCCCGGGTCAAGGCTCAGCTGCGGAGAGTCCAGCGTTACAACAGCCAGAAAGACGCCCCGGAGGATATCATCGACTTCGACGGGCTGATCATCAACCGCAAAACTCACGAATGCACCTATAACGAACAGGAAATCAACCTCACCCCGACTGAATTCTCCATTCTCTGGTTCCTCTGTGAAAACAGGGGGCAGGTTATCAGTTCAGAGCGGCTGTTCGAAACCATTTGGGGTGAAAAATATTTTAACAACAATAATACGGTCATGGTCCACATCCGGCATATCCGGGAAAAGATGAACGAACCGGCCGGAAACCCAAAAATTATCAAGACTGTCTGGGGGGTGGGGTATAAAGTTGAAAGCTAGAACCAAAAAGCTCTGGCGGAATATCCTGTTGGCAGTAGTCTCTGTTTTCGTTGCTGTCCTGCTTGTTTATTTTCTCATTGACAATTTTTTTGACGGCTGGTTCAACGACCAGATTGTCCTGCTGATCCATTCTTATCGCAGCGACTGGTTCAATTTTAAATCTGCCCTTTTCTTCTGGGGCTGCATTTTACTGCTGTTCCCCATTATCCTTTGCATTGTACTGGTATCGGTATTATCCGAAAGGAGGGCTCGCCAGGAAATTGCAAAAATTATCCCCTCCGTCCACTCTATTACCGAAAAAAACGACGAGCTGATTGTTCTTCCGGAAGAGTATAAGGAAGCGGAAAACCAACTCAATGCCATCAAGAACGCGGCCGTGAAAAACGAACGGCTTGCCAAAGAGGCAGAACAGCGGAAAAACGACCTGGTGGTCTACCTGGCACACGATCTGAAAACCCCTCTCACTTCAGTGGTAGGATACCTTACCCTCCTGCGGGATGAGCCGGATATTTCCCCGGAAATGCGTCAGAAATACACCGGCATCTCGCTGCAAAAAGCCTTACGGCTGGAGGAACTGATCAACGAGTTCTTCGACATCACCCGCTTTAACCTTCAAAATATTACGCTGGAAAAAACCAGGTTTGACCTGAGCCTGATGCTCCGGCAGATCGCCGACGAATTCTACCCCGCCTTTATGGGGAAAAATATCGCCTGCTCATTGGAGATTGACGACCGCCTGATGATTGAGGCGGATTCGGATAAACTCTCCCGCGTGTTCGATAACCTTTTAAAGAACGCCCTCTCCTACAGCGCGCCGGACACCTCACTCCTGATCAGCGTCCACCGGACAGACGACCGCGCGGTCGTACGGGTAACAAACCACGGGCCGGACATCCCCGCACATAAGCTCTCCACCATCTTTGAACGGTTCTACCGCCTTGACTCCGCCCGTTCCGCCAACACCGGCGGCGCCGGCCTAGGCCTTGCCATTGCAAAAGAGATTACCGAACTTCACGGCGGAACCATCTCAGCGGAAAGCGGCGGGGGAAAAACTACCTTTACTGTCACCCTGCCCGTTTGATTAAAAAAGCAGCTGATCAACGGGTGTTTTTCCGCGTATTGAGAGGGAACCGCGCCAGTGCGGATTTATCAACATATGCGAATCGTTCTCTGCAGCTGTTTTATACCTTTAGGATATGGCGATACGCCTTCCCGTATAAATAATTCCATAAACAGGCCGCCCTGAACATTCAGGGCGGCCTGTTTAGAAATAAAATCTATTTGTCAAGCGACACTGTATTTCCTCGATTTTATCCGGCATTTCCCCTCCGGCTTCCATTAATCTCCGCAAAACCATTCATCAAGCAACGGCCCGCCCTGCGCCGTTTTTAGCATTTATATGAAACTGTCCTTCTTTTTTACAGGAAATTTTAAATGCCCGGCTGCGGCGTAACGCCTCTTTTTTACTTTTACAAGTGCACGGGTTGACAAACCCCGCCCACCGCTCTATAGTTAGAGATGAAACAATTAGAACACTAACTAAATTCCCCAGAGGGGTGACGCTTTATGAAAACACCGTTCCACCTGATACTCCTGAAAGCCTTTCATGCCCAGCGCAACCGGGTCCGCCCGGCGATGGCGGAAATCGGCCTGTCGCCCGGCCAGCCCAAAATACTGGGTCATCTCTCGGCAAACGACCGCTGTATGCAGAAAGACCTGGCGGCGGTCTGCGAAATTGAGCCCGCGACCGTCTCAAAGCTCCTGAACGGGATGGAAGAGGCAGGCCTTGTCCACCGTGAAACGGCCCAAGGCGATAAGCGTGCCGGCTGCGTTTCCATTACAGAAAAGGGGCGCATCCTTCAAACACAGGCTAAGGAGCGGTTTGACAAAATTGTTGAATTGGAGCTCGCCGGATTCAGCGAGCAGGAAAAGACGGAATTTTCCTCTTATCTCTGCCGGATGTACAAAAACCTGACCGGCCGTGAAATGGAATAAGGAAAGGAGCAAACACATGCCGCAGGCAGCAAACGAACAGGCACAATACCGGAAAATGACCCAGACGCCTATCCCAAGGCTGATTACCACTCTGGCAGTCCCTACTATTATTAGTATGCTTACAAACGCCATTTACAACATGGCGGATACCTTTTTTGTCGCCCAGCTCGGCACCAGTGCCGCGGGTGCGGTAGGCATTGTGTTTTCTCTGACCGCAATTATCCAAGCCATTGGGTTTATGCTGGGAATGGGCGCAGGAAGCATGATTTCCCGCCTGCTGGGGCAGCAGAACAACGAAGAAGCAGACAGAACAGGGTCCACTGCCTTTTTTACCGCGATCGCGTTCGGCCTTTTGTTGACCATCTCAGGCCTCCTCTTTTTAGACCCGTTGATGCGGCTTCTGGGGGCTACCCCCACCATCCTGCCTCACGCGCGGGATTACGCCCAGTACATCCTGCTCGGCGCGCCGGTGATGTGCGCTTCATTCGTCCTCAACAACGTCCTGCGTTCCCAAGGCAAAGCCTTTCTCTCAATGATAGGCCTTTCGTTCGGGGGCTTTTTAAATATTGCGCTCGACCCCTTGTTTATCTTCACCTTCGGGTTGGGGACAGGCGGCGCGGCGATTGCCACCCTCCTAAGCCAGTGTGTGAGCTTCTGCATCATGCTCAGTTTCTTCCTGTTTGGAAAGAGCGTGGTGCGGCTGAGTATCCGAAAGGTGTCGCGGAAATTCTCCACCTATTTCGCCATTGTAAAAACCGGGCTCCCCTCCTTCTGCCGCCAGGGGCTGGCAAGTGCGGCCACCGTTGCCCTCAACGTCAGCGCGGCTGTCTACGGCGATCCGGCTGTCGCCGCGATGTCTATTGTAGGCCGGATTTTTATGTTCGTCTTCTCGGCGATGCTCGGGTTCGGGCAGGGATACCAGCCGGTTGTCGGCTTTAACTACGGGGCAAAGATGTATGACCGGGTCCGCCAGTCCTTCCGTTTTTCCATCCTGGTTGGGACGGTCCTTCTCACCGTACTCGGAACAATCGGGTTTATTTTCGCGCCCCAAATCATGGCGCTGTTCCGCCGGGACGACCTGGAGGTCATCAGCATCGGCGCGTTCGCCTGCCGGGCCCAGTGCGCCGCACTGCTTCTCCAGCCGGTCATAACCATCAGCAATATGACGTTCCAGGTAATCGGGCGTTCGTGGCAGGCGACCTTTCTCTCCTGCTGCCGGCAGGGGCTTTTCTTCCTGCCGCTGATTGCCATCCTCCCCGCCCGTTTCGGACTGACCGGCGTACAGCTCACCCAGCCGGTTGCCGATGCACTGACCTTTGCCTGCTGCATCCCGCTCCTCCTCTTTTTCTTCCGGGATTTAAAGCGGATGGAAAATGAAGAAGCTCTTCCGCTCTCCTGCGGGGAAGACGCGCCCGGCCTTTGCTCCAACAAAGGATAAAAACAGCGTGTTTGCTACCAATCGGTCACTTTTTCGCCCTTGAACTCTCCCTGTATGGTAGTATATTCGAGGGTGATAAAAATGTATTTTAAAAGAATTAAAGACCTTAGAGCCGACCATGACCTGCCCCAAAAGAGAGTTTCCGAAGCGCTTGGCATTTCACAAACAAAATACAGCGCTCTGGAAAGGGGCGTTCAGCTTTGAACAGGAGAACTTTTGTGCAGGCTTGCCGATTTTTACGGAACCAGCGTTGATTACCTGCTCAACAAAACAAATATTAAAGCACCTTATCCCCGTTCTCCCAAACGCTGAACGGGACACAACAATAATTTCAAGGAGGAATTGACCCATGAACTGCTTCACTCTCGACCTTGCACCAGACGGCCTTGGCAAACTCACCGGCTATATTCAGGAGCCGTCCCCGGAACTCAGCAACATGAACAGGCGCCCCGCCCTTCTCATCTTCCCAGGCGGCGGCTACCAGCGCTGTTCCGACCGCGAGGCCGAACCAGTCGCCCTCTCTTTTTCTGCGCAGGGGTTTCAGACCTTTGTCCTGCGGTATTCCATTAAGGAAAAAGCCAAATTCCCCCAGCCTTTGCTGGACGCTGAGGGGGCAATCCGCGCCTTGCGCACCCATGCGGATGAATGGAACCTCGACCCGGACCGGATTGCTGTCTGCGGCTTTTCGGCCGGCGCCCACCTGGCGGCCTGCCTGGCGACCATGAGCGCCCCGGAATTGCGCCCCAACGCGCTGGTGCTGGGGTACGGCGCAGTCGACCGCTCCCTCCACTCGCCGGAGCGCCCCTGTCCGGTTGAACACGTAGACCCTGGTACCCCGCCGACCTTCCTCTTCCACACCTGGGAGGACCCGGTCGTCCCGGTCGCTAACAGCCTTTCGTTCGCACAGGCGCTGAACAAATACTCCATCCCATTTGAAGTCCACATCTTCCAAAACGGCCAGCACGGAATGGCTACCGGCAAGCCGCTTTCTTCCAACGGCGTACTGGAAAATACCGACGCTGATTTTTCAGACTGGACGCGGCTCTGCGCAAACTGGCTGTTCCACCAGTTCGGCAGCTTTGGGCTTCCGGGCCGCCAGTTTTCCTACCTGACTGCAGAGGACGCAAAAGCGTTCACAGGCGATGTCCAGCTCGGCGACCTGCTTCGTTATCCCAAGGCCAGGAAGGTTGTTTTAAAATACCTGCCTGACATTGAGCGGCATGTCATGCCCCGCCTCGTCTCCCGTTACTCGGTTTACCAGTACTCCAAATTCGACCCTGAAACCCTTCCGCTGGAAAAGGCAGAGCAGCTCGCCAAAGAATTGGAAGCGCTTCCCTATGAAGGATAGGCCAATGAGCGCCTATACGGCGGCGCGCAATCCAACGCAATATAGTCTGCGGCTGATTCTATCCGGAATCCCGCTCATATCCGCTGGAGTTTTTTCGATCAATATTACTAATTCAATATAAGCCATTTATTTTTGTGATTCTTTATGTATATTTTATATATAGAAAAGTCTGTTTTTTTAAGCATTTATCCAAAATTTTTTATGCCCGGTAAAAACCGGGCATTTTTATTTACTTCTCAGCTACGCTCCGATATACTGAATATATAAAACGAGTTTTCGCATTTCGGGCGGCTGTCAAACATGGCCTGTCCAAAACAACCTGTGGCTCTTCCATAAAAAATATTCAAAAAGTGAACTCCAATGGTTAACGTCGGAACAGACCGGAAAACAAAAGTTAAATAAACGCCGTTTTCGGAAAGGAGGATCTTTTATGCTTCAAAAACCAGTCTCTGTTCTAGTCGCCGCGGTTTTACTTCTCATTTCTTTTGGGGGGTGCACGTCCGGCAAGGACGCGCCCGGGAGCCGCTTAACCGAAAATTTCTCTGAAAGCAGCCTGTCTCAGGAAAACCGTTCATCCTCTCCGGCGGAGAATAATTCCTCCCCTGACTTCGCTTCTTCCGAGGGTTCGCAGGGGTCTTCCCAGTTTTCGGCTCAAAACACAAGCCGTGAAGAGTCCGCCGCACAGGTTCTCAAAACAATCGACGGCTGTGAATGGGGAAAATGGATTCCCTATTACCTCTACAATGGCAAAAATGAGAAAAACGATGTTTTGGTGCGGGCCGTATATTCAGACAACAGCAGTGCGGTTCTGAAAGAGGTTGGGAAAGCTGACGTAGAGAAAGCAGAGGAAAATCTAGCCGGACAAAAGACAAAATGGATTAAATGCACCCTGCGGATACAGCTCAACGCCAATCCCGGGCTGGACGACCTCACCTCGAACTTCAATATCGGATTCGGACGGTACGGTATGGGGATGCTCATTATGGCATGTGACGGGTACCTGACCAGCCCTGTACACAGCGACATTTTCTCTTCAGAAGAAATTTATTCCACCGGTTCCACAAGCTTTCTGCCGAGCCGGCAGAAGGGGATTCCTTCTTACTACCAGGCGGTCGTATACGCCTGTGTACCCGTGACGACCAAAACCTTCATCCTCTACATAGACCGGAGCAAGAGCGCCGGGGAAACGTCCTTGAACAGCGACGATATTCTGTGCTGGAAGCTCGCGTGATTAGGCCGTAAACCAATTGACCGCAAAAGGAACAGGAGGCCGTTTCAGGGCCTCCTGTTCCTTTTGAACTCTCCTCATAGATTCAACTCGCCAAAGCTCTGTACAGGAGCCGAACAGGCCCCGTTTTGGCAGAGGTAATAGATATCTCCCTTTTCCGGGAGTGGATAGGAAGCGGTAAAGGGCGCTGTTTTTTCAAGCTCCCCGGCCGTCGCGAGGGTTTTGATCAAAATGGAAAGGTTATCCGCCGTGCTTTGACGCAGGTAGTCGGCAAGCGGTTCCGGAACCCCTTCTTCCGCGCCAGCGCAGATCAGTTCCCGTGAGGGGTAAAGCGCATCCAGCATAGCGGTCAGCGCAAAGCTGTGGCCCGCAGGGTAATCCCGCACTGCGCCCGCCAGAAAGCGGAACTGCGGGTCGGCGGCCTGCCGCCAGCGTTCTTCCCCGGTCAGCTTCGCAAGCCTTTCAAGCGCCATAGCCGCGGCGGAATTCCCGGAAGGGACTGCCCCGTCGTAAACCTCTTTGGGGCGGGAGATCAGTACCTCTGCATCCGAAGCGGTGAGATAAAACCCGCCCTGCTCCACATCTTCAAACCAGTCGAGCATCTGTCCCGCCCGCAGCGCAGCCAGGCTGAGATACGCGGGATCAAAAGAAGAGGCGTAGAGTTCCAGCAGTGAAAGGGTGTAGACAGCGTAATCGTCAAGCTGCCCTGCGTTGGCCGCCTCCCCATCCCTCCAGCGGAGGAACAAGCGGTTGTCCTGGCCAGTCATCCGGGTCTCAATAAATTGGCTGGCGCGTTTGGCAAGTTCCAAATAAGCAGGATTTTCTAAAATCCTGCCCGCTTTTGCAAAAGCGATGATTGCCCACCCGTTCCAGGAGAGCAGGATTTTATCGTCCTTGTGGAGGGCCGTTCTCTCTCTGCGGTATTCATACAGCTTTTTCAGCCGCTCATCCTCTAAAGGCCAGGCCGCCCCTTCTTTGCCAATCCGGTTCGGGATGCTTTTCCCTTCAAAATTTCCCGAAGCGGTAATCCCGTATAAGGAGCAGAACGCTTTCCCGTCTTTCTCCCCCAGGACTTTTTCAATCTCCTCCGGGGTAAAGACATAGTATTTACCCTCCACCCCGTCGCTGTCCGCATCCTGCCCGCAGTAAAAACCACCCAGCGGATCGCGGAGTTCCCTCCGGATATATTCCAGGGTTCCCCGCGCCGCCTCTTCAAACCCAAAGCGGCCGGTAATTTGAAACGCTTCCAGATAGGCGATGGCCAACAGCGCATTGTCATACAGCATTTTCTCAAAATGGGGCACCAGCCATTTTTCATCAGTGGAATACCGGGAGAATCCCCCGCCGATATGGTCGTACATCCCGCCCCGGTGGATGGCTTCAAGGGTTTCCTTCGCCATCCGGGCGGCCTCCGGTTCCTTTTCCAGCCGGGCGTATTTCATCAAAAAGAGCAGATTGTGCGGGGCGGGGAATTTTGGTGCGCGGCCAAACCCGCCCCACCGGGGATCGTACTGCTTCTGCAGGGTATAATATGCCTGTTCCGGCAGCTCCTTTCCCGGCTCCCCTGAAACCCGCGGAGTCTCTGAAAGGGCCGCCGTGATCCGCTCGCCGACGCCCAGGAGTTCAGGCCGGTTGTTCTGCCAGAGCTCGGTGATCCGCGCTAACAGCTCCAGCAGCCCGGGGGCTCCGTACCGCTGGCACTTTGGAAAATAGGTGCCCGCAAAAAACGGCTTCTGCTGCGGGGTCATCACAACGGTGAGCGGCCACCCGCCCGAGCCGGTCAGCGCCTGGCAAACCGCCATATAAATGGAATCAATATCCGGGCGCTCCTCCCGATCTACCTTGATGCAGATATAATCCCGGTTGAGGAGTGCTGCGACCTCTTCATCCTCGAATGATTCATGCGCCATGACGTGGCACCAGTGGCAGGTGGAATACCCAATGCTGAGGAAAACCGGTTTGTCCTCCCGTTCCGCCCTCTGAAACGCTTCATCCCCCCACGGGTACCAGTCCACCGGATTTTCAGCGTGCTGAAGCAGGTAAGGTGACTTTTCGGCCTGTAAATGGTTCATTTCCTTTCCCCCTTTTTCTTTTAGAATGCCCGTTCCAGAGCCCGGATATTACGAAAAGGGAGTGATAAAACCTTTTTTGCCCATCACGGCCCAAAAACGTATCCGGAAATATCAAAAGGGTTTCGCCCGCTTTTTGCGTTTGAAACCCTTTTTGCATTTTTACCACTCAAAATTGATAACCGGCCCGCCCTTTACAGCGTCGTTGCAGCGCCCGCATCCAGGGTCCCCGCAATGGGTAATACCAGGATTTTTCCGGATTGCGGCCGTACACAGCCGCACCAATTCCCTGACCCGGATTACTTGCCACCTGCTTTCCCCCACCTGCACGGTGCGGACAGCGGGCGCTAAAACCGGCGCAAACGCTTCAAAGCCTTCCGAACAGCTCCCTGTCTGCACGGGAACGGTTTTCCCCCCGGGGGCTTTTGCCCAGCGTACAAATAGTTCCCGGCCCGCCTGCTGCTCTGCATAATGGATCGCCGTACATTTGGTCAAGCCCACGCCTATCAGCAGAATGTAGCCATCCGCCTGCATAAGTGCCCGGAAGGGGGCGTATACGTCTTTTGCAGACTGCCCTTGAATCAACGCGGCGGCATTTCCCCCAACAGCCGCAAAGGAATTGAGCGGATTTTCCCCTCTCACGCAGTCTTCCCGCGTGACAAGATAAGCCGGAAACGCTCCCATATCCTTTGAAACAGGGGCTGTACCGGCATGATAAACTCCGTTCTCCTCCAATTCCGGCGCTCCCTCATAAGGATAGGCATTTCTCTCCGGCATATACCGGGGATCCGGCGCCGTTTGGTATTCATAGGAGAAAGAGGGGACAAGAATGGTGCATCCCTCGCCTAAAAACGCTTCGGCAACGGTTGCCGGGCCATTCTCCATCCTTTCCCCAAAGGAGCGTAGAGAAGAATGGATGCAGACGTTCTGCCCGCTGAGCCCCAATTCCCTAATTGCCGCCGTTAATTGCCGTTTGGTAATCATACCATTAACCCCCTTCATTTTGTTTCACAGCCGCTCCCCGTTCCGCCTTTTTCCTCAGGTGCTCACAACTGGTCAGCGACCGGCGCTCCGGCGCATGGTGATGTCCCCGGCAGACGGCGCAATCTCCACGTCTTTCACACTTTACTCTTTTACAGGGGCAGCTTTTGTTTTTTTCCATTGTAACCGCCATACGGCACCGGTGTTCCATAAAAACAATTGACCACAACTTTGATACCCGGTACCTTTCCCTTCTTTCCTCTTTTTACAGGCTATTATTTCCGCCTTTTCCGCGCGCATTGCCAAACTCATATTTACAGCCGGTTTCGCCAAATGCCGCGCCCTGCTAAATAATTTATGTTGCCGTTATCTGGAAGGGGCCTCCTCTAACACTTCATAAAAAAGCTTGAAAAGAAGATCCTGATTGTAGTTTCCAAATCCTGCCCCAAATAAAGTCACTCCGCCGCAATGCTCTGCCTCAAGCGGCGCCTCAATCCGGAACGTCCACTGTTTCCCGCCGAGATCAAGCTGACTGAGCGTGATATCTGAAACCCGGTCCCCATCAATATAAGAGCCCGTTTCATCAATGCAGATGACCTTTAAAAAACCGAACTGGCCGATTCTGGGGCTCCACCAGCCCGGCGTGTACCTGCCGTGCTTCCCGCCGAAATCCCCCGGGCAGGTCCATTGACCTACTTTAACTCCGTTTAAGCAAAACCCAATGTCCGAAGGCCAGTCGCAATTGACGCCCGGGGCTTCCGAGCCAAGCTCCAAAGATATCTCAACCGCCTTGAGCCTCTGGCTTTTTAAAAGGAGGTTCGGAACCTTGTATTCCACGTATCCTGACGCAAACCAAAGGATATTGCAGTTCACCCGCTGCGGGTCAAGAAAATATCTGGGTTCATCAAAATGGCCGATGATTTTTTCTGTGGTGGCGAGCCCGCAGGTTGGAGCCACCGAAAAGTCGGTATAGTGGCCGATTGGAAGGGAAAACTCACAGGTTTTATTGGGACTGCCGCCGCTGTCTGGGAATTCAATCTCAATCGCCCCCACCGCGAGCCGGCAGAGTTTCTGTACAGCGCCGCGTCCGCTGACCCGTTCAGCCGTTACAATCCCCGCCTTTTCCAATTTGCCGACATGCATGGTGATAATGGAACTGCTCAAATCCAGCGCCGCGGCAATTTCTTTGATATTCATCGGCCTTTGCGCAAGCAGCTTTATGATTTTCATCCGGACAGAGCTGGCAAGCGCCTCATAAACCGGAAGCCATTGCTCCGACAAATCAATCTTCATAAAAACCTGTCACCGCCTTCCTTCCCTTTATCATAGTGGAAAACGAAACAAAAGTAAATAAAATTATGCCCGGACCCATACACAATTATATGAGGCGTTTTAAAGAAGCCTTCATAAAGCCGTTTCACTTGTTTTAAAAAGACAAAAATAAAAAGGCGCAGCAAAACGCAGGCGTTTGCTTTTAAAAACTGGGAAACGTGAATTGCTCACCCGCAGGTGGGATTTCAGGAGGGCCTTACTTTTTCGCGAAAAAGCCTCTTTGGAAAAATTGTTAATCAGGCGGGTCATGCCGCATCAAACTAAAAAATATTATTGATGAAGAAAAACCCAAGGTGAAACCATCTAAGAGCAAAAAGGTTGGCAGCAGGCCCAAGCGTTGCGAGTGTGTTTACAAACGAGCAGCGTTAACTTTTTGCGAAAAGGAGGAGCGGCGGCGTGAGTGCGCTCTGATTTTTATAAAAAAATCGGAGCAAGCGATACAAAGCTTGCTCCGACATGTCTGTGGGGTACGAAAAAGATGGATTTGTGTTTTTGATAGATGGATTCGAACTCTCGTATTGGTATCAAAATGGCAGTTGGACA
>CACXEO010000102.1 GCA_902766785.1 Oscillospiraceae bacterium
ACTCTGTTTGCGCCAATGGGTCGGGTTCTTATTACGAACTCAAGTGAGAAACAAGGTTCTCTCAGCCGCCGCAGGCTTTGCCTGCGCGTGCGGCGTGAGGTTCTTATTACGAAGAGGCAGTCCTTCGGCGCATTTGTTTTCAGGTTGTAATTGGACAGAGCGGCAGTTTACACCTGCTCCTTTACCTTTCTTGAATTTTGCAGGGGGTTGTGCTATAATGGGCACACGCAGTGCGGAAAACCAAATAACCACTGTGGATAGGCAGTGTGTTTTTCTGGAAGATGAAACAGATTGAACCTATATTGAGGGGGAGGAAAGTACATGTATCCTTCATTTCAGTACGATTTCAGTGATTTTTTTGAACAGACTGTGACGCTGTGGAGCGGCTCTACAACCAGCATGATTATGCTCATCTCTTGGATCACTGTCTTTGCAACTGGTATAACATGTTATATTTTCCAGGCTGCCGGCCTTTATTCAATGGCGAAACGGCAGGGAATCAAGCCTGCCGGCCTTGCCTGGGTGCCAGTTATTAATTTTTATCTGCTGGGTAAAATAGCGGATGTGATTGGCAGGGCTGAGGGGCGGAATACCCACCGGCGGGTTACCCTTTTAGTCCTTTATTTTATTCAAATAGCGCTCAGCATCGGCTTAGGTGTTTATTTAATCGTGATTTTGGATTTTCTCATTAAATCTTCCATCCAAAGCGGTTATTATCGGCCTTATATTGTCGATCAATCTTCTCTTTTAACTACGGGATTAATTGGTGTTCTCTCCGTTATCCTAACAATTGTTGTTGCGATTCTTTATTATGTCTTCCTAATGCGGGCAGTCTATATTATTTTAAAAGACCGCACGCCAAAAAACTGTGCGCTTCTGATTGTGCTGTGCATCTTCATCAACTACGCGATTGGCCCCTGCCTTTTCGCAGTGCGGAATAAGCCTTCCATGGCCGGAGCCCGGCTGAACTTTTTACAGCGCCAGCAGGAAGAAGCAGAAGCGACGGCACGTTACCAAAGGGAGCAGATGGCTAAGGCTGCAGCCGAGCGGGCAGAGAAACCAAACGAACCGCCTGTTAAATGGGATGAAATTCATAACAACGGGAATTCCGCTGAGTAAAAGTGTACCGTTTTATTGGTAAATAAAATAGAGGGCTGGCCTATTGGCCAGCCTTTTTAAAGAGAAGGATTATGAGCATTGTTGTAACGGAGCAGCTGCTTCTTCACCCTGTGTGTGATGAAGATTTAGACACCTTTTACGATTATTTCATAAACCCCAACGCAGCCCCCTGCCGGCCGGAAATCTCATGAAAATATTGAGGAAAGCCGGGACGTTTTAAAAATGTTCGCCAAATAGGAAAACCACTTGGCTGTCACCCAAAAAGGGGAGGGTAAAATGATGGAACCTATCCGGCTGATTGGGAATTGGGGATAAAAGGTGGAAACCCTGCATGTCCGGATGCTGGGTTACGCCCTGGCCGAGCCCTGCCGGGGAAAAAGTAATATGACAGAGGCCGCGGCGGTAATCCAGTATGGGTTTGAAACGTTAAAGCTCGACCTGATCTCAATTTACCACTACTCTGACAACGTACGTCCCCTCCGGAAAAATGCGGCTTTCCGGCACGAAGGCCTTCTCTGCTGGGCGGAGACGCTTTATAACGGTGAAATAGCGGACAAACTGCTTGATTCCATGACCAGAGAAGAAGCAGCCGGCAGGCGGAGCGCGCTGTTATCACTTTGACAGCAGGACGGCCTGTTTTCCCATTTCATTGTACCGTTTTTTACAAGCTCTTTGGGGTAGCTTACCCCGCCGTAAGGGTCGAGGGGGTCGTTGAAATAATAGCTGTCGTTGTCATAACCGGTGAGAACAAGGCAATGTTCTCCTGCTGTCCAGGTAAAGGGTTCGCCTGTCTCCTCCAGCGTCCAGCTTGTCCCATCCCTAGAAGGTTCCATTCCTATTGTTGTCCAAATTAAAAGGGGAAAGCCCTGGTCTACCGATTCTTTAACGAGAGATTCAAGTTCACGGCCGGATGCGTTCCTGGCATGAATACCGGTGGCCTGCTCTATATCCCGGAACGCTTCAACAATGACGGGGGCATAGCAGCCGTAGCCCAACTCGGAATAAGGGTCGCCCACAAAGCACTCGTCCGGGCTTGGCCCCTGAAGTACTCCATTTATAGTTTCCAGGCTCCCTTTTTCAAGGTAACAGTCAATAAACTCCTCCACCGTAATGTCCGCACCCATGTAGCGCAGCGCCATAACCGCGCTGACGCTTTCGCATCCGGATGGATATTTATCCCCTTGTTCCAGGTGAGGGACATCCAGCAAGGTTTTATGATCTTCCGGCACCAAGCCGTCCCCCGCAGCCGCCACCCTTTTTACTTCATTGTTTTCTCCTTCTAGAATCAAGGCCGTTGCCGGAATTAAGGTGATAAGAAAAGCGGCTGCGGCCCATATTACCCAACGCCTCGGTTTCATATCAATGGCTCCTTTCTCCTTTTTGCATTCATTTTAGCATTGTAAGAGTGGGAATTGGAAAAAGTTCAGGAAAACTAAGCCTGTCTACCGTGAATGTTAATGATCTTCAGGAATCCTTAAGAGTTTGTATAAAAAACAAAAAAGAAACAGGAGCCGGGAGCCCCTGTTTCTTTTTTATAATATGCAGCTCCTGCCCTTACCCTCATTTTATCCGGCGCAAAAAAGAAAGGCAATAGGCGACCCCCTAAGAAAATCTTAATTTATTGGCGGATTTGATCAATAAAAACACAAAACCTGCCCCGTTTAATACCAGCTTTCCAAAGGAAAGGTTAAAAATAAGGTGAAACAGAATAAGCAGTAAGGGGAAAACAAATTGCTTCCCCCTGCTTTTCTGGATTATCTTTGCAGGCGGACTTGTTGTAAACGGACTTATCTAAAACAATAAAGCCCATTAGGCCGCCGTTCTTAAACCTGTAAGACAACACCCCCCCGCAAAATTGCGGGAGGGTGTTGTTTAAAAATTTATTTGCCGTATCTTCTCTTTCTGCTATAAATGGATACTCCCGCAAGAACGGTGCCCGATAGGAACAGCATGATAACCGGCAATGCCAGATTGCCGCTGTCTCCGGTCTGTGGGTTGTCCTTTTCGTCGTTCGGTTCCGGTATAGCATCACCTGTATTTCCCTCTGTTTTCTTCTCAACAGTCACAGAGGAATCTTTCGCCAGTTCTTCACCGTTTACCAAAACAGCGTTTTCAGAACTGTTCTTCACTACAACGCCGACAGGGGCCACAATCTTGGAGCCCTCAGCCGCTTTCGTAATCTGAAGGGTAACGCCCTCGCCTGCATTTTCCAGCGCCTTATTAATATTAGACAGGCCAACAACAGTTTTGCTGCTTTCACCGCTGGTGATAACTGCCGCATCTGCCGCAGCTACTTCTACATTTTCACCCAGCTTGCCGAAAACACCGCCGCCAACAGTCACAGAAGCTGTATCGCCAGAGCCTGACGTGCTGTTTTTGTTGGTATTAAGAGTAACCTCACCGATAACTTCACCGCCGTTGATGGTTGTCACGCCGATTTCTGACGTGGCCACATCACCGGTTACTGTACCGCTCTCTATTGTGAAAGAGGGGACAAAATTGGTGCTGTTTTGGTATGTGTAATTATAAACGGTTACATCGCCGTCAATCACACCGCCGTCCAGTTTCAGCTTGCCGCCGTTGGCGATTTCCACATCACCCTTAATTTCAGCGTCCTCAATGGTCACATTTCCGCCGGTATAGTCGCCAAAGGTAAAGGAATCCATTGCATAGTTCCCTTCTGCCGTAACCTCAATGGTGCTGCCGCCCTTTACAACGGTAGAAGCATTGTTGTTGGACATGGCGTAGCTGCCCGGCGTCGCCGTGGTCAGGGTGACGTCCACATTGTCCACCGTCAGATCACAGTAATTCTGGAAAAGGATCCGTGCCACAGAGGAGGTAACCGCACCGTTCTGGAAGGTCACTGTGTTCCCCCTGTTGAGCTGGAACCCGTTGGTCTCCGTTCCTGTAGAACCGACCAGCGGATTTGTAACCGTCCAGGTTTTCCCATTTAAGTCAAAGGTAAGATTTAAATTCTTATTCGCTTTTACAACTATTCCGCCGCCGGTGTAATTGTCCAGCAATTTAATGGTGGCGCTTCCCCCATCCGGCAGCAATTCCTCCACTTTTTCATATGCCTCTCCCGCGGTGGCGTGCTGCGTTACCTAGCCGCCAACAGTAACCTCAAACACGGGATCCACCGCATACGCCGTCATCGGCACAAACATGAGCATCATACAGAGAACTAACAGGACACTCAAAAAACTTCGTTTTGCTTTCATCAATTTTCCCTTCCTTGTTTAATTTTTTGTTTTTCACACCAAAAAAGACATGCTCTAACCCGCGGCAAAACAGGCAGAACTATAACTAATAAGTATAATTATACTCTGCAATGTCATAAAAATCAAGTTCTTATATCACATTACAGATTTCAGAAGATTCCCAAGTCCATAAATGAAGACGGTGCAGCCCTTCTAAAACAGGCCGCACCGTCTTCCAGCTTCCTTTACCGTCTTATAAGTGTTATTATTTCTACCGTTCCAAAACCTGCTCCCTGGACGGGCCTACGCCCACCATTTTAATGGGGCAGCCGCAGAATTTTTCCAAAAATTCAATATAATCCCTGCAGGCCTGCGGAAGTTCGTCAAAAGCCTTGCAGGTGGAAATATCGCCCGAAAAGCCGCCGATTTCTTCGTAAACCGGAGAGGCGTCTTTCAGCTCATTGATATCGCACGGGTACTCGGTCAAAAGGGTGCCGTCCGGCTTTTTGTAAGCGACACAGACCTTCAGCGTTTCCAGCCCGCTCAGGGTGTCGAACTTGTTGACAGCAAGACAGTCAAGGCCGTTGACCCGTACGGCGTGCCGGATGAGGACGGCGTCAAACCAGCCGGTCCTTCTCGGCCGGCCGGTGGTTGTACCGAATTCTTGCCCGCGGTTGCGGATCAGGTCGCCGGTTTCATCGTTGAGCTCGGTGGGGAACGGGCCCGCTCCTACCCGGGTGGTGTAGGCTTTGGCAACCCCGATGATTTCCCCGAGCTCCCCGGGGCCGACGCCCGCCCCAATTGCCGCGCCGCCCGAAACCGGGTGGGAAGAGGTGACAAAGGGGTAGGTGCCGAAATCAATATCCAAAAGGGTGGCCTGCGCCCCTTCAAAGAGGATGTCCTTTCCCTCCCGGATGGCGTTGTAGGTCAAGACCGAAACGTCGTCTACATAAGGGGCCAGCCGTTTGGCATATTCCCGGTACTCCTCAATAATGGCAGGGACGTCGAGCGGCTCCCCGCCGTAAATCTGCGTTATAATTCTGTTTTTCAGCGCTCCGACAGCCGCCGCCTTCCGGGTGAAAATCTCGTCATGGACAAGATCGTACAAGCGGATGCCGCTGCGCTCGTATTTATCCATATAACAGGGGCCAATGCCGCGCCCCGTGGTGCCAATCTGGCTCTCGCCCAGCGCCCGCTCGCTCAGCCCATCCAGCCTGCGGTGCCAGGGCATAATGATATGGGCGCGGGGATCAATCCGCAAGTTTGAGCAGTCGATCCCCCGTTCGCTCAGCCCGTCGATTTCCCGGAGGATATCCTGCGGGTCTATGACAACGCCGCAGCCAATGTAGCATTTTACACCTTTATAAAGAATGCCGGATGGAATCAGGTGGAGCTTATAGACCTCTCCGCCGCTTTTTACGGTATGGCCTGCGTTGTTGCCGCCTTGAGAGCGCACAACAACGTCTGCGCGGGATGCGAGAATGTCTATGACCTTGCCTTTTCCCTCATCGCCCCATTGTACGCCGACTACTACTTTTGATGGCATATTCATTCCCCTTTTCATTCTTACACGGTTTCTTGCTTTCCAGGTTCAGGCCAAAACTGCCTGTAGACTCTGCCGCTTATAACACACTTCTGCCCCGCACTGGGAAATGGCACAGCTCCTTCACGGTTTTGCAAAGCAAAGCACGCAAATACTGCAACAAAACAACTCCGCACCCTGCTTTGTTTTTGGGGTTATTTAGCAGAAAATCCGTTTATCCTGCATCATTATAACAAAAAATACAGATTTGCGCAATCGCTTTCTAACATTAATGCCTTAAAATTTTTGCAGGAAATTTGCAAAATTCCGTCAAAATTGACGAATGCTTGTACTTTGCATTATTTTACGGTACAATAAAAATAATTGTTGATTCCACTTTGAAAGGAAATTTATTCCCATGTTGTTGTCCTGTACCGGCCTGACAAAAAGTTTTGGCGATAAATTAATATTGGACCAGGTCGGCTTTTCTATTCAAGAGGAGGACCGCGTCGGCCTGATCGGCGTCAACGGCGCGGGAAAGTCCACCCTGCTCAACCTGCTGACCGGGCGCTATGAACCGGATGAGGGTGAAATTGCGCGGGGAAGCGGCGCCACCATCGGTTATCTGGAACAAAACAGCGGCCTTGAGACAGGCAGAACCATTTTGGAAGAAATGCTCACCGTTTTCGCGCCGCTTTTAAAGGCTGAAGAAAAGCTGCGGGAGCTGGAACAGGAAATTGCGGCCCTGTCGCCGGGATCCGCTTTATATGAAACGCTCGCGGCCGAATACGCCCACCGTACTGCCGAGTTTGAGGCGGGGGACGGCTATCTGATCCGGGTAAAGATCAGCACCGTGCTCAATGGAATGGGATTCACCGAAGAGCTGTACGGCCGTAAAATAGACTCGCTTTCCGGCGGCGAGAAAACACGCCTTGCCATGGCGAAGCTTTTGCTGGAACAGCCTTCGCTTTTAATTTTAGACGAACCCACCAACCATCTGGACTTTAAGACGGTCATGTGGCTGGAGGGATACCTGCAAAGCTACAGGGGCGCCCTGCTGATTGTTTCACACGACCGGTATTTTCTGGACAGGCTCGTCACCCGAATCTGGGAACTGGAACAGCGCCGCCTGTTCGATTACCCGGGAAATTACACCAAATACAAACAGCTCAAGGCGGAGCGGCGGGAGGCCCAGCAAAGGGCTTACGACAAACAGCAGGCCCAGATTGCCTCGATGCAGGAGTACGCCGAAAAAAACATCGCGCGGGCTTCCACCTCGAACAGCGCCAAGAGCCGGCTTCATCAGCTCGCCAATATGGAGCGGATTGAAAAACCGTTCGGGGAACAGAAAACCCCCACGTTCCGGTTTGGAACCTCCACCGCCCCGGTTAAGGAACTCCTCACCGTGAAAAACCTGCGGCTGGCGGTCGGCGCGGGCGAAAACCGCAAAGTGCTGGCGGACGGGATCACGTTCCAGATCCGGCGAAATGAAAAGGCCGCCATAATCGGTGCAAACGGGATTGGAAAAACCACCCTGCTCAAATCAATTCTGGGGTACCTGCCGCAGCAGGGGGAGATATCATGGGGCCGCGGCGTCACCAAAAGTTATTACGACCAGGAGAGCGGGCAGATGAACCCGGAAAACACCGCCCTGGAAGAACTCTGGAGCCGTTTTACCACCATGCCGGAACATCAGGTCAGGAGCCTGCTTGGACGGGTGCTGATTACAGGGGACAACTGTTATAAAAAAGTCTCTGTCCTGAGCGGCGGAGAGCGGGCCCGGCTCGGCTTTGCCATCCTGATGGCGGAGGGCCGCAATACCCTGATCCTCGATGAACCGACCAACCACCTGGATCTGGCCAGCCGCGAGGAGCTGGAACAGGCGCTCAAGGAATACGACGGCACCCTGGTTTTTGTTTCACATGACCGGTATTTCCTGAACGCCATTCCGACAAAGATCATTGAGCTGGATGAAACCGGTGTTTCGGTCTATGAAGGCAACTTTGAGGATTACCTGGCCGCCAAGGAAAAAGAAAAGGCCAGGCAGGCGGCTCAAACGCCTGCCGTCCCAGTAAAACCCGCCGATAAAGGAGAGAGCTTCTACCGCTCCAAACAACAGCGGAGCGAGGAGGCAAAGCGCCGGAAACGGCTTGCGGAGCTGGAACAGCTCACTGAAGAACTGGATAAACGGGTCATGCAGCTTGAAATTCAAATTTCCGACCCGGAAAATGCATCGGATTACCAGCTTCTTCAGGACCTGTGCGCCGACCTTGAAGAGGCCCGCGCCGCGCATGACGCCGCTTTGGAGGAATGGCTGGAGCTGAGCGAAAGCTGACCATCCGGAACTCCCCGCAGACAGCACGCGGTCCGAACAGCTCTAAAGTGGTTCCTCACACGCCCCGCGAACTACGTTATTGATTACAAAAGTAAAAGGCCCCGGCATCTGCCGGGGCC
>CACXEO010000103.1 GCA_902766785.1 Oscillospiraceae bacterium
AGAAAAACAGCGTTTTTCCCCCCGTGTAACAAAAAATACACACTGAATAATTGCGCCGTTTTCGGCGCGTTTAATACTATTTTTTATGTCCAAACAGGACTTTTACACCTTACCCAATTTCACTTCCGCCCCACTCAACCACGGTGAAACCTTTCCGCTCAAACGGCACGATTTCCGGCTTTTCCACCTGAACAGGGGCGGACAGAGGGCGGTAGGCCATAAATACCCGCAGGATACTGTCCGGCTCCGGCGATATTGTAAGCTTTGCATTTTCAGTATAACGGTCCGTCTGGAAGGTTATAAGGTTGTAGGGGTTTCCCTCCATTTTCGGGAGCCAGTAGACAATAAACTCATTGTACTCCTTTGGGAGAAGGCCCATCTCCGGCAGAATTGTCTGCAGGAAAGCCCGGGTATTCTCCCCTTTTACCACAAACCCTTTGGAAAAATCGTATTCTACATTGGTAAGCCCCTCCCAGAACAGGTAGGAATACTCCTTTCCATCCCGCTTGTCGGTCAGGGTCCCGTCCGGCTCCGCCGTCACTTCCCAGCCAGCGTGGTATTCTGGGTAGGTTGTGGTCAACCGCCCGTTGTATCCAAGCTTTACCGTTACATCGGTTCTTTCCTCCGGGTAAAGGTAAATGACCGGCTTGGCGCTCATTTCCCCTCCAATGGAACATCCGCCCAACGGAATCATGCAGGCAGCCGCGAGGATGAACAACGTAAAAACAACTTTTACACTCTTTTTCATGAGTTTCCCCTCCCCTTACCGATGTGTTTATACTCCGTTTTGTATAATTTTTTTAATTTATACTATTTTAAGCTAATGATATCCCGCGCTCAAGCTAAATTTTTATTCTATCATTAGCTATTCTCTAATTTGTAAACTGTATATTATACTCAAAAAATACATATTGTAATTACAAGAAACCGTTTTCAATAAACAATTTGTATTTTTAATGAGTTTTATACAATATTTAAAGAGAAGACAGCAGTTTTCCACCCGTGTAACAAAAAATACACACTAAATAATTGCACCATTTCGGCGCGTTTAATACTAATTTTTATTGCTTTTGCAATAAAAATTGGCCATGACCGCAGGCAGGCCATGAAATCGTAAAATAGATGCACCGAAAACCGCACACATGTGCAGGCAGATCCGCGCTGACGCGCTCCTGCCCAATGCGCGGAAAAATACCCGCTGTGCTGCTATTTTTTATTACGGCGGATTCCAGGAAACAGGCCTGCACCCGTTCCTTGCTCCCGGTGCACGTGCGCGTTAAAATTGCAGATGACATGCCCCATCTTTAACCCTATTATAACATATCGATAAACCGCGTTCCATAGTCTCTGCCTGTTTCAACAAAAGGAAAAGCAGGCGTTTGCCCGCTTTTTATATACTTTTTGTATTATATTTCTATATTATACATTTGATGCCGAGTAGTTCGGCGCTTCTTTTGTAATATAAATATCGTGCGGATGGCTTTCCTTGAGTCCGGCACCGGTGATTTTAATAAACTGGGCTTTCTGATGGAGCTCCGGAATGGTTCCGCAGCCGCAGTAGCCCATACCGGAACGGACGCCGCCGACCAGCTGGTAGACCGTATCGGAGAGGGCGCCTTTGAACGGAACACGGCCCTCTACCCCTTCTGGAACGGTCTTCTGGTTGTTCTGCTGGAAGTACCGGTCTTTCGACCCTTTGGACATAGCGCCGATACTGCCCATACCGCGGTAAACCTTAAACTGACGACCCTGGTAGATTTCGCTCTCACCCGGAGCCTCTTCGCAGCCCGCGAGGAGGGAGCCGAGCATGACGGTGGAAGCGCCCGCCGCCAAAGCCTTGACAATATCGCCGGAATATTTAATGCCGCCGTCGGCAATGACCGGGACGTCATATTTCTGCGCGACGCAGGCAACGTCGTAAACGGCGGTGATCTGCGGCACGCCGATACCGGCGACCACGCGGGTGGTGCAGATGGAGCCCGGGCCAATGCCGACTTTGAGGCAGTCCGCCCCGGCGGCGATCAGGTCTTCCGCCGCCCCAGCAGTTGCAATATTGCCCGCAACCAGCGCCACATCCGGGAACGCCTTTTTCACTTTGCTGACCGCTTCGGCAATTTTTACATTGTGCCCGTGTGCGGAGTCGAGCACCAAAACGTCAACCTGCGCTTCTACCAGCGCCGCAGCACGCTCTAAAACATCTTCTGTCGCACCGATTGCAGCAGCACAGAGAAGACGGCCGTTTTTATCCCTTGCGGAGTTGGGGTACTGTACCGCTTTTTCAATATCCTTGATGGTGATCAGGCCCTTGAGCATCCCGTTTTCGTCAACCAGCGGGAGCTTTTCGATCTTATGCTGGCGGAGGATTTCCTGCGCCTGCTCCAATGTGGTGCCGACCGGGGCGGTAACCAGATGTTCCCTGGTCATCACGTCTTTGATTTTAATGTTGAAATCGGTGAGGAAGCGCAGGTCCCGGTTTGTCAGGATTCCCACCAGCTTGCCGTTTTCAACAATCGGCACGCCCGAAATTTTAAACTTGCCCATCAGCTCGTTCGCATCGTACACAAAATGCTCCGGCCCAAGGGAGAACGGGTTGACAATGACCCCGTTTTCAGAACGCTTGACCTTGTCGACCTCTTCGGCCTGCGCCTCAATCGACATATTTTTGTGGATAACGCCAATGCCGCCCTCACGCGCAATGGCAATCGCCATCTTGGTCTCGGTCACGGTATCCATCGCCGCGGTGAGCAGCGGGGTGTTTAAATAAATGTCTTTTGCCAGCCGGGATCTCAGCTTGATCTCGCCCGGCAATACGTCCGATTTTGCAGGGATCAGCAAAACGTCGTCAAAGGTGAGCCCCTCTTTTACAAACTTGTTTTCATACGTTGTTTCCAGCATGTCCGCACATCCTCTCTTCCAACACGATACAGGTGGTACCAAATATTTTTACTATTCTATCACTTTTCGACTAAATAATGCAATAGCAAAACTGTTGAAATTTTACAGGGAATTCAGGGGTTTTTTGGTGGATGACATTGAAAACAGAAAAGCAATTTTAAAACTCATCCAAAGTCATGGCAATTCCCAGTGCTTATTCCATGACTCTCATAAATTTCTACAATTTCTTCTACGTTATAAAAGTCATTCATTTGTTCATTTTGCAAAACCGCCTGAACCTCTGCAACAATTTGAACAAATTGGTTTTGAAGAGGTTCATTAAAATCACTTGTAATATGCTCTATTACCCTCATATTCTGCGCAAGATTCTATCTCATAATTTTCCTCCTAATTTTAAATTATCCTGTTATAGGACAATATTTGTCTCGTTATAGGATACACTATAAGAGAGAAATCGTTAAGAACATGAGGTGAGAGTTTAAATGGCTAGAATCATTGAAGGCAAAGAGTTGAACCTTGTCGGCCCCAAAATTAGGCAGCTTCGCTCGAAACGCCGGTTAAGCCAACAAGCTCTCGCCAATCTGTTAGAAACTGAAGCTGTCTATATTTGCCGTGGTTCTATTTCAAGGATAGAAGATCAATCCCGCACTGTAACGGATATTGAACTTGCCGGATTTGCTAAAGTATTTCGTGTGCCAATTTCTGAATTGTTTGAATAGAAGGCAGGCAATAAGCCTGCCTTTTCTTTTATATTCCCTTTCCGCCCAAAAAGAGGTATGATAAGGGTACTTGATCAAAGGGGGGACGAAACATAGTGGGTGACTGGGCCGCTTTATTTTTATTCATCGGGCTGGACCTGCTTCTGCTGGTCATTTCCATCGTCCTGCTCTGCGGGCGGGGCAGCTGGCTGATTGTAGGTTACAACACAGCCTCTGAAGAAGAGAAAAGGCAGTACAACACAAAAAAGCTCTGCCGCTCCATGGGGCTGACCATGCTTGTCATCACCTTTGGCATGGCGGGGCTGATTGCAGTGACCTACCTGGCGGAATTCCAGAAGCTTTGGGATGAAACCGTGCTGTCAAATACGGCCTGCCTGTTCGGGGTTGTTACCATTGCGGCGGTCATCATCGAGATTATCTATGGAAGCACCCGCTGTAAAAAGAGAGAGCAAAACAACGAGGACAACGAATAAAGAAAGGGGCTTTTGCAGGTGAAACACACCGGCACCATTCCGCTTGAGACCAGGCGGCTGCTCCTGCGCCCGTTCCGGGCGGACGACGCGGAGCAAATCTATAAAAACTGGGCTTCCGACCCGGAAGTCGCCAAATTTTTGACCTGGCGGGTGCACCAGAACGCGGGCGTGACCCGCACAGTGGTGGATTCCTGGCTAAAGGACTACCGCAAGCCCCACGGCTACCACTGGTGTATCACCCTGAAGGGTTCGGACGAACCGCTCGGCGGGATCGACGTCGTTTCCTCCGACGAACACCTTGCCGCCGCCGAGTTGGGCTACTGCCTGACCCGGAGGCTCTGGGGGCAGGGGTACATGACCGAAGCGGTGATCGCCGTACTGGGGCATCTGCTGGAAACGGTGGGGTACGAACGGGTCTCCGCCCGGCATGACACCAAAAACCCGGCTTCCGGCGCGGTGATGGTCAAGGCCGGGATGGCCTTTGAAGGGGTGATGCACCGGGCTGCAAAGAATAACGCCGGGGTTTACTGTGACCTTGCCCTTTACGCCGCGCTCCGGGGTGATTGGACACGCCGCCGCACCGGGCAATCGCAGGATGCGGGAAACCCAGGTTAAAGGCGGTTTCTTTTCCGTTGCTGACTGCCGGGAACCCCGGTAAGAGCACTGGCTGCCGCAGACGAAAGGCTGTGGACACCGATTATTACAGCGCCGGCGAAAGCCTCTTTGCGGCCCGGGATATGAAAAAAGATCATATTTCAGGGTCAGCAACCAAAACAAATGGTTTGCAGAACCCTCAAGCCCTGTCCTCTCATTACATGTCACTAAGTATTTATGTAAAATTTTTCCCTTCCTTTTTGTCAGTTTTTCCATTGCGGCGGGCCGCTTTAATAGGATATACTGAAAATTAGAAAAAGGAGGGGGATATATGAAACGATGTATAGCCTGCAAACTGGATCAACCCGACAGCGCTGCGGAATGCCCGGTCTGCGCGGGCACTTTAACCGACTTAAGCCTTGAGACGGCAGACAACCCAAAATTTGAACAGAGCCGTTCCATTATGAATGTTTTCCTTCCGAAATGTTGGAACCTTGTGGGGGGTCTTACCTGGGGGCTCGGAATTATTGCGGCAATCTGGCTTGGTTTTGTGCCCGATTATTCCGGACAGATCTCATTCAACCCTCTCGTCTTTGTTGGATGGCTCATCGTTTTTTTCCTTTCGGGCCTGGTTTGCTTCAGTATTTCCTACGCACTGAAAAAGCTTGGGAACATTGCAGGGCGGCAATAAGGTGTTCCGGCCCTTCCACAAAAAAGACAGGCGCTTAAAAAGCGCCTGTCTTTTTATTTATCACCTTTTTATTTTACAGCGAAAGGCTTTGCCGCCTCGTCAATCTTCGCTTTTTCCTCAGCGGTGAGTTCCCAAGAACCGGCAGCGGCGTTCATCCGAACCTGCTCGGGGGTTTTGGCGCCGACCAGGGCGACCGTCATGCTCGGGTTTGCGAGAACCCAGTTAATGGCCGCATGGACGGTAGGCACGCCGTGTGCCTCTGCAACCTCCTGCAATACGCTGACAAGAGCGGAAACCTTGGGCCAGTTCTCTTCAGAGAAACAGTTCTTATAAAAACCGCCGTCATTTCTGGTATCGCCGGCCGGGAAAACCGGGCGTTCCTTATATTTTCCGGTCAGGACGCCCGCGCCGATTGAACCATAGGAGAGAACACCAATGTTTTTTTCAATGCAGTAGCCCTCAAGCTCTGTCTCAAAACCTCTGTCGAGGAGGGAATACGGCGGCTGGAGCGAGGAGATTTTGCAGTATTTGTTCGCTTCGTCCATCTCCGCCGGGGAGAAGTTGGAAACGCCGACAACCCGGATCTTCCCCTCCTGCCTCATCTTCTCAATTTCAGTGAAGGTCTCTTCAATCGGGACGTTGGTGCAGGGCCAATGGCACTGGTACAGGTCGATATAATCGGTGCCAAGCCGTTTCAGGCTGCCCTCCAGCCCTTCGCGAAGAGTCTTTACAGAGCCATCGCGGAAATACCCGGTCTCAGGATACTTATAACTGCCGAATTTGGTGGCAACAATCACTTTGGAGCGGTCAAGCTGCTTTAACGCCCTTCCGACAACCTCTTCGGAGTGGCCCATACCGTAGGGCTGCGCTGTGTCAATCAGGTTGATACCGGCGTCTACGCCTGCGAGAAGGGTTGCGACCGATACATCGTCGTCAACCTTGCCGTAGGAATCCCCGCCCATGGCCCAGGTGCCAAGCCCAATGACCGAACAGTTTAAGTCGCTGTTTCCCAGTTTGCGATAAATCATAAAATTACCTCCTGCGTTGTGTTATCTGGTTGTTTGTAAAATGCCTTTTGGGATTTATTACCTTCATTATAACGTCCCGGTTGTTTTTTGTCCAGACTTGAAATAAATTCCCGCCTGCTATTTTAACGCAAAAGACCAGCTTGAAACAATTATTTCCTCAGCTCACATTCAAAGCAAAGGGTTCCGTCTTCTTTTATCCCTTGCACGATCGTCTCTCCATCCTCCCCATTCCGTTTAAACAGGCTCAGGACGTCCCCCGCCGTTGCCTCGGAATTGAAATTGATCCGGAAATCACGGAGGGTACCCGCCGCATCTTCAAACGGAAGGGCGTCGAAGGCCATGTCCGCGTAGACAGCGTTGTAAACGTGGCGGTTGTTGTCCAGGTCAGTAAACCGGATGGGTCTTTCCGTCAGAAACATTGCTTCCCCACCCCTGCTGAACTTTCCAACCGGCAGAACGCCGGGCATCCGCTCCGGATGGAGGTCAGGCTCAAAATTGTAGGCGCTGGGGCGGAGAATCTGCCGGGTAACCGGGTTTGCAAGAAGCCACGTTGTTGAGGCAGAAACCACCAACTCCCCGTTTTCATCATAAAGCTCAAAGTCACGAAAATACCGGGGACCTTTGATCTGCCGCTCCCAGGTGGCAAACGTCAGCCGTTCATCCCCCCGCGGCCGCCGGTGGAACCGCAGGCTCTCCCCCGCCAATAGAAAAACCATCTCCTTTTCCCAGAGCAGATCGTGCCCGTACCCTTTCGCGTCGTAATGAAGCTCTGCCAGGTCGGCAAGGTAGCGCAGAACAGCGGACACTTTAACATTTCCGTTGCAGTCGCAGTCATAAAACCTGAGGTGATACTCCTTTTCATATCCAAACGGTAAAACCGGCATTTTTAATCCTCCCTTTTCAACCTGCCGTTCGTTTTGTGTTGAAACAAAACAACGGATGGAAACACCTTCTCCATCCATTGTTTAACCCCTTGGAAAACAGCGACCCTTTCTTATGCCAGCCGCTCTGTTTTCAAGGTTTTTATATTATTTAATAACATCTTTGCGCATATACGGGCGGAGCGCCTCCGGAATCCGGACGCTGCCGTCTTCATTCAGGTTGTTTTCAAGGAAGGCAATCAGCATCCGCGGCGGCGCGACCACCGTGTTGTTGAGGGTGTGGGCAAAATAGTTCGGCCCTTCTTTGGGTTTTATACGAATACCCAGGCGGCGGGCCTGCGCGTCCCCGAGATTGGAGCAGCTCCCCACCTCAAAATATTTCTTCTGGCGGGGCGACCAGGCCTCCACGTCAATACTCTTGACCTTGAGGTCGGCAAGGTCGCCCGAGCAGCACTCCAGCGTGCGGACCGGGATATCGAGAGAACGGAAGAAGTCAACCGTATTATGGTAAAGCTTCTCAAACCAGGCCGGGCTGTCCTGCGGCTCACAGACGACAATCATCTCCTGCTTCTCAAACTGGTGGATCCGGTAGACGCCGCGCTCCTCAATCCCATGGGCGCCGACCTCTTTCCGGAAACAGGGGGAATAGCTGGTCAGGGTCTGGGGGAGCTTGTCCTGCGGCAGGATGGTGTCAATGAATTTGCCGATCATGGAATGCTCGCTGGTGCCGATGAGGTATAAATCCTCCCCCTCAATTTTATACATCATGTTTTCCATTTCAGAAAAGCTCATAACACCGTTGACCACGCTGCTGCGGATCATAAACGGGGGGATATAATAGGTGAAACCGCGGTCCACCATAAAGTCGCGCGCATAGGAAAGAATGGCGGACTGGAGCAGGGCAATGTCCCCGCAGAGATAGTAAAACCCGTTGCCGCTGGTCTTCCGGGCGCTGTCCAGGTCAATCCCGTTGAGCCTTTCCATAATATCAACATGGTAAGGCACCTCAAATTCCGGCACAAACGGGTCGCCGAATCTTTCGACCTCCACATTTTCGCTGTCGTCCTTCCCAATCGGGACAGACGGGTCAATGATATTTGGGATGACCATCATGATCTTTTTTATTTCCTCAGACAAGGGGCCTTCCTTTGCCTCCAGCTCGGCCAATTCTTTGGCGATAGCTGCGACCTCCGCCTTGGTGGCCTCTGCCTCCTCCTTTTTTCCCTGCGCCATCAGCGCGCCAATCTGCTTGCTGATAGAGTTGCGCTGGCTGCGAAGTTCATCACAGCGGGTCTTGGCCGCGCGGAACTCCGCGTCCATAGCAATAACCTTGTCCACCAGGGGGAGCTTTTCCTCCTGGAATTTCTTTTTAATGTTCTCTTTGACCGCTTCCGGATTGGCCCGGACAAATTTCATATCCAGCATTGTTTCCCGACTCCTTTATTCATCTTTTCCGGCAAGCCGTTCCGCAAGGTCGCGGAGCTCTTCCCGGTTGTAAAATTCAATTTGAAGGGTTCCCTTTTCCCCTTCGGCAATTACCTTTACTTTTCGGTGCAGGGCGTCCTTGAGGGCGATTTCAAGTTCGTCAAAATAACTGTCCCGGGAAAACGGCCGTTTTTGGACTCCTACCTGCCCCGCCGCTTTCTTCTTCTGCTGGGAGCGCTTTTCAAGCTCCCGGACTGTCAGGCCCTTTTCAACGGCGAGTTTTGCGGTTTCCGTCATTTCGGCCTCATCGCCCAGCGCCAGGATGGCCCGCGCATGCCCTGCCGAAAGAGAGCCGTTTTCCAGAAACGGCAGGACTTCTTTCGGAAGCCCCGTCAATCGCAAAGCGTTTGCCACCGCGGAACGGGATTTCCCAACCCGCTTTGCCACCTGGTCCTGGGTGAAGCCGAAAGTGTCCATCAGCTCTTTATAGCCCAGCGCTTCCTCCACTGGATTTAAATCCTCTCGCTGCAGGTTTTCAATTAAAGCAATCTCCATTGTCTCCTGGTCGGAAAGGTCCTTAATCACAACCGGGACATCGGTAAGCCCGGCCATCCGGGCCGCACGCCAGCGGCGCTCCCCCGCAACCAGCAGGTAAGAGCCGTTGGTCTGGGGTTTGACAAGCAGGGGCTGCAATATACCGTGCTCCCGGATTGATTCCGCAAGCTGTGCAAGCGCTTCTTCGTCAAACCGTTTCCGCGGCTGCTCCCGGTTGGGTTCAATTTCAGTGAGCTTCAGGGTGATTACACCCTGTGCATCTGCCGTATTGTTATCGGCAAAAAGAGCTTCCAGCCCTTTGCCGAGTCCACGCTGTTTTGCCAATGGTTTCACCTCTGTTTATTTTTCTTGAGCAGTTCCTTTGCCAGTTCATCATAGGCCTTTGTCCCTTTAGAGCCCTTGTCGTAGTAAAGGATTGGCTGGCCAAAACTTGGAGCCTCGGAAAGACGTACATTCCGCGGGATGACCGTCTTATAAACCTTCTGCGGAAAGAATTTCTTCACCTCATCCACCACCTGGAGCGTCAGGTTAAGCCGCCCCTGGTACATGGTGAGGAGAACCCCTTCAATATCCAGCATCTGGTTATAGAGCCGTTTAACCTGCCTGACGGTCGCCATCAGCTGGGACAGACCTTCCAGCGCATAATATTCACACTGGATCGGCACCAGCAGCGTATCGCTTCCGGTCAGGGCATTGATTGTAATCAGGCCAAGGGATGGCGGACAGTCGACAAAAATGTAATCGTACCGTTCCTTAACCGGTGCTACAGCCCTTTTAAAACGGTAGGCGCGGTCTTCCATCTCCACCATTTCAACCTCTGCTCCTGCAAGCGCAATACTTGCCGGGATGACATCCACCCCTTTAAATTTGGTCTTTTGGATAATTTTTTCAGCTTTTTCCCCACCGATCAACATTTCATAGGAAGAGAGGGAACCGTCTCGTTTGCTGACTCCAAGGCCGCTGGTCGCATTCCCCTGCGGGTCAATATCAATAAGAAGCACCTTTTTTTTATGCGCGCCGACCGCCGCCGCAAGGTTGACCGCAGTTGTGGTTTTCCCTACCCCGCCTTTCTGGTTCGCAATCGCTATGATTTTACCCATGCTGCCTCCCATAACTATTTTTTATACAACGCATCTTACATTTAAAATTATTATACCATAGCACACGGCGAAAAAAAAGACAGGCTGCTGAAATTTCGTGAGAAATCCACTGAATGTTTCACGTGAAACACTTAACCCCCTTCTTTCTGGACACCATATGTTATAATAGAAGAAGTAAACGGAATTGATAGGAGGAGGTTATTAAGGCGGAACTGCTTAAATATATCCTGTTTTTTCCATGGATATCATCCTCGGGTTCTTTTCCCCTGGCTGGGTGCCTGCTATTTTTATGCATTTAACAGGGACTTTTGGCATTGAATATGGAGAAAACAACTGGAACTTGGATTTTTTGGCATCTTTATGGGGCAGTTTTGAACTTCTTTTCTGGCTTGGGGCAGTCCTGTGCGTTCTGATCTGTCTCTGCTGGAAGTGTGCCCAAAGAAAAAAGTGGATGGCGCTGATTCCAATTGCTGTTTTCCTTTTTTCCTTCGGGATCGGTATTCTTTTTTTCGGCGGTTGGGACGTCTTTTTATCTCGATTCTAAACGGTTTGTCATCTTGATTTCATCAACAGCTATCTTTCCGGTTTCACTTTATGAAATTTTCATTTAAAACCGCACTCGTTTCTCTTTGATCCGTTTTCTCCGCTTTCATTTTCCCTGCTTGGATCGGGTTGTCCTATATGTGTATGACCGGTCACGGAAAAGGCTATGGTTACGATTTGGGAAGTGAGGCCGATATTTCACTTGCCATCGGCGTTTTTGGGTTCATCCTCTGGCTTGGTTCTTCTCCCTTATATCTGGCTCTGCCGCAGATTTTACAAGGCCAGGAAACGGCTGCTTGTGGTTCCCCTCGGCAGCTTTATCCTGTTTGCTTTATCCGGAATTCTATGGATGGGCGGCTTTGAAGAATTTCTCTATGCCTTTGGTTTTTAAACTCTTCAGCTTACCACCGCCTCTTTCCAAAAGATCGGGTTTTAACATAATAAAGAGCCCGCTTCACAACGAAGCGGGCTCTTTATTGTCCTTACTGTTCTATTATTCCTGCGTTTTTGGAATCCGCACGATATATTCAATGCAGGAGCCGTCTTCTTTCCGTTCCGCCTCCGCCTGGATACCGGCGCTTTTCATAACTGCCAACGCCTTGTTGATGGTGTTTAAAAAAATCCGGACGTCTTTTACCACCGGGATCCGCATTTTTTTCGTCCGGTTGTCCAGCAGGCTTTCAAGATATTTCTCTGTCTGGCTGACATTGTACCGCCGCCGGATAATTTCCTCAATAGCCACTGCACGCTTGACATCGTCGCTGACCCGGAGAAGGGCGCGGGCATGGCGCTCGGTCAGGCCGCCTTCCAGGATGCGCGTCTGCTGTTCCGGCGGAATCCGGGAAAGCCGTATTTTATTGGCGATGGTAGACTGTGCCATGGAAAGGCGCTCGGCTGCTTCTTCCTGGGTGATATTCCACTCTACAATTGCTGCCGAAAGGGCGGTTGCCTGTTCAAAGAAGTTGAGATCCTGCCGCTGCAGGTTTTCAAGCAATGCAAGAACCGCTGAGTCTTTTTCGCTGGTTTCCATAATAATAGACGGAATTTGTACAAGGCCGGCAATTTTGGCCGCCCGGAGCCGCCGCTCCCCCGCTATCAGTTCATAGCGGCCCTTCCTGTTTTTCCGCACCGTGACCGGCTGTAAAACCCCGTTCTGCCGGATACTCTGGGCAAGAGACGCAAGCGAATCCGGGTCGAAGCTTGTCCGGGGCTGCGCCGGGTTTGGCAGTATCTCTGACACATCCAGCAAAACAACCCGGTTGACTGTCTTTTCCTTTTGAAATAAGCTGGTCATTTTGCACATCCTCTCTGCTGTCAGAACTCTCTAATAGCAGAATAACACAGGATGCACCAAAAGGCCACCGTTTTTCGTCGGGAAAAAGCACAGGAAACCGGGCTGCTTCGACACTATTTTTATCACCCCAGCGGTGATTTGGAAATTTTGGCGGGAGTTCGGGGATATTTTGTCGGCGTTTGCGATATTTTTCTGATCCGAAGGATCGTCCGGCGGCTTCCATCCGGCAGTTCAAACCGGCAGATCTCTTCCAGCTTGCCGCCGAGGATAGCAATGGCTCCTTCCGCCTCCCTGAGCTCTTCTTCCATTTCGGGCCCTTTTAAAGCTGCAAACAGGCCGCCAACCTTTACAAAGGGGAGGCAGTATTCCGAAAGTGTGCGCAGGTGGGCAACAGCCCGGGCCGTGACCACATCCTGCATTTCGCGCAGGCCGGTCTTCCCAAGGTCTTCCGCCCTGCCGTGAAGGCAGTCCGCATGCAGCTTTAAAACGGCACAAAGTTCTTTTAAAAACCCAACCCGCTTATTCAAGCTGTCCACTAATACCAGGTGGAGGTCTCTCCTCACAATTCCAATAGGGACGGCGGGAAAGCCGGCGCCGGTTCCTACATCGGCAAGTCTGCCGTTTTGCGGCAGTTCAGCCGCTTTTAAAAGAAGAAGGCTGTCCGCAAAGTGCTTGAGCGCAACCTCTTCCGGCGCGGTAATCGCCGTGAGGTTCATCCTGCTGTTCCAGTCAACCAACAGGTTATAATAAAGGTCAAACCGGTTGAGCTGCTCCTCATCCAAAGGGATTGCCAGCGCGTCTGCCGCCTGGGCCAAAGCCTTTTTAAGTTCACTCATGACGGCCTCTCCTCTCCCCTTCCAGCCAAATGGTCAGCACGGTGACGTCCGCCGGGGAAACGCCCGAAATACGTGAGGCCTGCCCAATATTGAGCGGATGGATTTTATTGAGCTTCTCCACCGCTTCAAGCCGGAGCCCGGTCACCGTGTGGTAATCAAATCCCTGCCCCGGAAGGCGGCGGGTTTCAAGCTTCCGCATCTGCTCCACCTGCTGGAGCTGCCGCCTGATGTACCCCTCATATTTTAACCGGATTTCTACCTGTTCTGCAACTTCACGGGGGACTTCCGGGCGCTCAGGATCAAACGCCGCAAGATCACCGTACCCAATCTGGGGGCGTTTTAGCAGGTCAATTGCCCGCACACCGGTTGTCACCGGGGATGTTTCACGTGAAACAAGAAGGTTGTTTAAAGCCTCGCTTGGCGGAAGGACGACCTTTTCCAACCTCCGGAGTTCTTCTTCAGTCCCGTCAAGCTTCTGTTGGAGCTTCTCCATCCGTCCCTTTCCAATTAACCCAATTTTATACCCCAGAGGGGTCAGGCGTTCGTCTGCATTATCCTGCCGCAGGAGCAACCGGTATTCGCTTCGCGAGGTCATCATCCGGTAAGGGTCCATACATCCTTTTGTCACCAGGTCGTCAATCAGGGTGCCAATGTAAGAACTTGCCCGGTCGAGGATGACAGGCTCTTTCCCCGCAAGCTTCCGGGCCGCGTTGATCCCGGCAACCAGCCCCTGGCCGGCCGCTTCTTCGTAGCCCGAGGTCCCGTTAAACTGTCCCGCACCGTACAGGCCGGGAATTTTTTTGAACTCCAGGGTTGGCAGGAGCTGAGTGGGGTCACAGCAGTCATACTCGATTGCATAGGCATTGCGCATAATCTCCACCCGTTCCAGCCCTTTGATGGTGCGCAGAAAAGCGAGCTGGACATCCTCCGGCAGAGAGGACGACATCCCCTGCAAATACATTTCATCGGTATCCAGTCCCATCGGCTCAATAAAGAGCTGATGGCGCGGCTTGTCCGAAAAACGGACAATTTTATCCTCAATGCTCGGGCAGTAACGGGGGCCGATTCCCTCAATCCGTCCACTATATAAGGGCGAGCGGTGGAGGTTATCCAAAATCACCTTATGTGTTTGTTCATTGGTATAAGCAATATAACAGGCAACCTTATTTCTAAGCTCACCTTCGGTATCGGCCGAAAACGGAATAATATCTTCATCGCCCTCCTGCCGCTCCAATTTCGAGAAATCAATGCTTCTGCGGTGTACCCGGGCAGGCGTCCCGGTCTTGAAGCGCCGGAGTTCTACACCGATTCGCGCCAGATTTCCCGGTAAACCGGTCGCCGCAATTGAGCCGTCCGGCCCGGCGGTATAAGACGCCTCACCAACATGTATTTTACCGTTCAGGTAGGTGCCGCTCGCAAGGATGGCCGCCCGGACTTTGTAAACCGCGCCAAGCGCCGTCTCAATTTCAGAAACCGCTCCCGTTTCATTCAACCGAATATCCACAACCTCACCCTGCTTGATCTCCAAGCCGGACTGTCCTTCAAGGACGCGTTTCATCCGGGCATGGTAGGCCGTTCGGTCAGCTTGAACCCGCAGGCTGTGAACAGCCGGCCCTTTTCCAAGGTTGAGCATTCGGCTTTGAAGGAAGGTGGCGTCAGCCACACGACCCATCTCTCCGCCCAGCGCATCAATTTCCTTAACAATATGGCCTTTCGCTGTTCCGCCGATAGAAGGATTGCAGGGCATATTCGCAATCCCATCCAGCGAAATGGTAAACAAAGCGGTTTTTGCCCCCAGCCGGGCAGCTGCAAGGGCGGCTTCACAACCCGCATGGCCAGCTCCAATGACCGCAACATCATATTCTCCTAAATAATATCCCATAACAATCCTCCCTTCCTTTCAACAAAAACACAAAACCGCGTTGAATTTATACCAACTATTATAAATCCGTTCCGGCGTTATAAGCCGGACAGATGGAACCCGGTTATTTTCCTACGCAGAACCGGGAAAACACTTCGTCCACCACAACGTCTGAAACCGATTCCCCGGTCAGCTGAAGCAGCGATTCAATGGCATCTTCAATTGAAATATTGACCGCATCCAGCGTCATTCCAAAAGAGAGGGCGTCCAGCGCCGCATCGAGCTGGTTAAGCGCCGCCCCAGCGCAGGCGCGCTGGCGCTCATTTGCGAGGATCGGCTGGTTGGTATCAAGGCTGGTCAGGTTCATCAGGTTTGATACCGCCTTATTTAAAGCTGCAACGGAATCGTCTTCTTTTGCAGAAATAACAACACTATGTTTAAAATCTCTTTCTATATACTCTTTGTCGATTTTTAGCCCTAAATCCGATTTGTTCATGACCACAACCGTCGGTTTAGTGCGGACGACCCGCATCAGTTCAACGTCTTCACTTTCAAGTTCCTCGGAAGCGTCAAGGACCAGCAGAACAAGATCCGCTTCACCAATCCGTTTCTTCGCCCGGTCGATTCCGGCCAGTTCAACGGCATTAGATGTTTTACGGATTCCCGCAGTATCCGCGAGCCGGAGGACAACATCCCCCAGGTTGACCGTTTCCTCGACAATATCACGGGTTGTTCCCGCTGTATCGGTGACAATGCTTTTTTCACACCCGGCCAGCAGGTTCATCAAAGTTGATTTTCCCACATTGGGCTTTCCCACAATGGCAGTGTTTACCCCCATGTGGACAATCCGCCCCACATCAAAGGTGCGGATCAACTCCTTAAGCTCCTCTTTGATCTCGATCAACTCGTTCCGCAGGAATGAAAGCTTGACCGCGTCGACGTCCTCTTCCGGGAAGTCGATCCAGGCGGTGATATGGGAGGTTTCCGCCACCAGCCGGTCCCGGATTTTTGATATTTTACGATATAAAGCGCCCTCCAAAGCCGTCATAGCACAGCGCGCAGCCTGTTCGCTCTGAGAGTTGATAATATCCAGAACTGACTCAGCCTGAGTCAGGGTCATTTTCCCGTTCAAATAGGCGCGCTTGGTAAATTCCCCCGCCTCTGCAAGCCTTGCGCCGGCGGAAAGGATTGCCCGGAGCAGGCGGCGGGTGACAATGATACCGCCGTGACAGGAAAGTTCCACCACTTCCTCCCCCGTATAACTTTTGGGGGCTCTGTAGACAAATGCAACCGCATTATCAATTTCGCCTTCCTCATCAAACACCGTTCCATATGCGCCGGTGTAACCCTTGTAAAGGTTCAGCGGCTTTCCGGAAACCGGCCGGAAAACCCTGCCGGCAACATCAGCCGCGTCGGGACCGGAAATACGGATCATTGAAATTCCCCCAACCGCATTTGGCGTGGAAATAGCGGCAATGGTGTCACTACATATCATAATTACTATACTCCTTCCCGTAAAAAAGCCGTCAAACGCCTGTTGGCCATTTGACGGCTTTCTTCCTTGGAACAATAGTTAAAGCTCTATTTTTTCGTACAGCTTTGCCTGTTTTTCGCGTTCGGTCTTCTCCGCCTTGATATACTCCGCTTCATAGGAGGTTTGTCCCACCTTGGAGAGGTTCATGCTCTTGAGCGGAACCTGATCCCTGCCGCGGTCTTCATAACGGCGGCGGTCATTTCCTCCGCGGGAGCGGCGGGAATCCTGACGCCTGGGGTTTGTGGAAGAGATAACCACCCTGCGGTTCGGCTCTTCCCCAATAGATTTAGACGAAACCCCTTCCATTCCGGAAACAACTGAATGGATAATCCGGCGCTCATAAGGGTTCATCGGCTCCAAAGTTGAACTTCTTCCGGTACGGGCAACCGTTTTAGAAAGCTTCTCAGCCAAGTGCTTTAAGGTCTGTTCGCGCTTGCTGCGGTAATCGCCGCTGTCTACGGTAATCCGGAAATAATCGCCACCCAGACGGTTGGCAACCAGTGACGCAAGGTACTGGATCGCATCCAGCGTTTCCCCGCGGCGCCCAATAATCACGCCCAGGCCTTCGCCTTCAATGTTCAAAACAGCGTGTTCTTCATCCCCCGATTCAGTGATGGTAAAACCGGATAGGCCCATCGCCGTCAGGATATTGGTGATGTATTCTTTGGCAAGGCCGGCTTTTGTCTTCTCTTCTTTTTCATAAGTAACTCTAACCTTTGCCTCGCCTTTTATTTTACCAAGCAGAGAGCGCTTCGGCTCTTCCAACACTTCTACCTGTACGGCGGAAGCCGGAACTCCGAGCTCTGCCGCAGCCACTTGGGTGGCCTCTGCAACAGTTTTGCCGGTCGCAATTGCTTCAACTAACACCAGAAAGCCCTCCTTTTCGGATTAGCGTAAATCATCATCTGTAACTTCTTTATATTCTTCGCCGTATTTTTCAGCGTCGCGGCGCCTCGCTTCCGCCAGACGGAGACGGTCGGCCTCTTTTTTCGAAATAACTTTGCCCTTGTAGGTGACCATCCCGTTTTCATCCTCTGCCAACACAGGGGCTTTTCCCTGCTGCTGCGCAGCTTTGAGCGCCTGCTGGTAACGGGAGGTTTTCTTCTTCTTTTTTTTCTTTTTATCTTTTTCCAGTAGTTCTTCCATCTTTTCCGGCGTGTAGATTTTAAAGAGGATGAAAGACTGAAGCCCCATAAAAATGTTGGACATAATCCAGTAAATAACAACGCCGACCGGGACCTGGAACGCAAAGAAAAGAGAGAATAACGGCATAATGAAGAGCATGCCCTTGGTCATCCCATTCATCTGCTGCGCGCCCTGAACGTGGTTGTTATAGTTGAATTTCATTGAGATCATTGTGGCCAGTATTGAAGTAACACCCGAGAGGATCGGAATAATAACCAGCCAATCCCAGGCAAACGGCGCAACGGCGCCAAGATTAAAGCCCAGGAAACTCAAGTCAAAGTTCTGGACGGCATTTACAAAATCCGCGCCAAGGGATGAAAAAGCAGAGGGGTCCGCTTTAACAGCGTTGATGACGCTGATCTGGGAAGTCGTCTGAACAAAACCGTCCAGCCCCTGCGCAATCTCGGTCGCCTTCGTAATTAACTCATTTGAAAGCCGCAGCATGTGGGTCAGCGGATTGTAAATGACATTGATCAGGCCGAAGAGGATCGGAAGCTGGATCAGAAGCGGGAAGCAGCCACTCATCGGGTTATAGCCTTCCTCTTCGTAGAGCTTCATTGTCTCTTCCTGCAGCTTTTGCTTGTTGTTTTTATATTTTTTCTGCAAAGCCGCAATTTTGGGCTGGAAAATAGCCATCCGGGCTGAGGATTTCTGCTGTTTTACACCGAGGGGATAAAGCAAAACCCTGGTAAAAAGGGTAAAGAGCAGAATCGCAACCCCGTAGTTTTGCACCACCTGGTAAAAAAGCCACATTACCCAACCGAGAGGATACCCAAAAATCAAACTGATATCCATATAAAACCTCCCGCGTTTGTTTTATAGCAATTCCGCAGCATAAAAGCGCTTTCAGTTTTGCCTTCAGCCAAAACAGCGCGCCGCGCAATACGGAAAATAGCTGTATAGAGAGTTCCGGCGACTTTGCCGCCATAAGGGCCAACACCGGCGGTTGAACGAAACATTTCAACCGAAGATATTATGATCAAAAAGGACTTTTGCCCTTATCTTTTCTTTTTTCTAAAAAAAGTAAAGCGTTCCGGAACCGGGTCGATCCCACCTTTAAAGAGAGGATTGCAGCGAAGGATCCTTTTCAAGGCCAGATATCCGCCTCGAAAAAAACCGAACCGCTGTACCGCTTCAAGCGCAAATTGCGAACAAGTGGGATAAAACCTGCAGCATGGCGGTTTAACCCCCGACAAAAATTTCTGGTAAAAACGAATCAACCAGACGGCAACCTTTTTCATTTCTTGTCCCGGCCGTCCTTGCGTGATTTTTCTAAAATGGAAAGAACCTGTCCCTTCATTACCCGCGCAACCTGCCCTGATTTTGCAGCCGGCGTTCCCGGGCGGGCGACAAAAACAAAATCATACCCCGCCGGAAAGGTATGCGAAACCTCCCGCCAGGCCGCCCGGATTACCCTGCGTGCCCTAGTGCGGTCAACTGCCTTCCCCACCTTTTTCCCGGTTGTAATTCCCACCCGGTTTGACCCCCTGCCGTTTTTCATGACATAAGTAACAAGAAGGGGATGTTTTTTAAAGCGACCCCGGTAATAGAGGCGCTTAAACTCTTTATTCAGCTTTAGGGCGGCAATTTTCATTCAGCGTTCCCTGTACTTCCGTAAAACCAAAAACAAAGACCACAGGCGTATTAGTGTGGTCTTGTCCGGTCCGTTTCACATCATTTGTAAAAACCCCGATAAATAGGGGTTGGTACCGAGCCTGAAAGGCGCGATACCAATTGCCAAACGATTTTGATTAATACGTCAGAGTTTTTCTGCCTTTCGCACGGCGTCTGGCCAAAACCTTGCGGCCGTTTTTAGTGGCCATTCTCTTACGGAAACCATGCTCTTTTTTTCTCTGAAGCTTTTTCGGCTGGTATGTTCTTTTCACGAACGACTCCTCCTTTCAAACTGTACCTTATAGTAACAGCGGTCATTTTGCTTTCGCTCAAAGCTTAATGAAAATGAACCTGTATCTGGCTTTAATAAGCTTTAAAAAATGGCGAAACCCTGCAATATAGAAGTATATTATTACAAAGGCAAATTGTCAAGTAATTTCAGCTATTTTCTTTCATTTCGGTTCTTTGCGGCTGTTATCCGCCGTTTTTCTGCTAAAATTTATTCCCTGCGTATACTATTATAAATATAGGGTCAAAATCTGCTTTTCTCTTGAAAAAGTCTTAGAAATTTGTTATAATGGTTTGTAGAATATTATTATGAAGTAACAATAGGCGGACAGACGCGGGGCACCCCCGTGGAACCGCTGCCTGTTATTTTATCACCTAAGGGGTTTGACCTGCTAGATCCCGCCCGGGGTTTTCCCGTTTTCGGAAAGCCGCAGGCGTGTTGAGGCCGCACCCCTTTTTTACGGTTCGGCGGGCACCCATCAACTTTTACAAACTATTTCTTCCGCCGGAAAAGGGTGTTTCTTTCCCGGTACCTGACGAAAGTGTAACAGGTTTTTGTTCCGGTTTCAACATCCTTTTCACCAAATTTTTTATATTTCAACAAAGTTTTAATCTCATTTTGCTGTAGGAGGTCGTTTTAACAATGGAATCGTTTATGCAGGTGTTTAATATGGTGAAAGATGCCTGTCACGAAAGTATTTCCGATGTAGCGTTCAATCTCTGGATTGACCCGCTTGAACCGGTTAAGCTTGAAAATGACACCGCTTTTCTCTTCATTAAAAGCGAATTTCAAAAAAATATTATCACCGATAAATACTTAAACCTGCTGACGCAAGCATTCAATCAGGTTCTGGGATTTGACGTCAACATTGAAATTTTAACCGAAGATTCCGAAAACCAGAAAGAAGGGGCTGTCCCGGTTGAACTTGACGACCAGACTCCGACTGACGGCACCATGCCCAACGGAGACTATGAATACACTTTCGACACCTTTATTGTCGGCTCGTCCAACAACTTTGCGGTTGCGGCCTGCAAAGCGGTCGCCTCCAAACAGTCGGGCACCTATAATCCCCTTTTTATCTACGGGCCGAGCGGGCTTGGAAAGACCCATCTTCTTATGGCAATCCGCCACGAAATCCATAAAAATACGCCGGAGACGAACATTATTTATGTCAACGGCGAAACGTTTACCAATGAGTTTATTACATCAATTGAAAATGAAACGACCAACCAGTTCCACAGCAAATACCGCAGTGCGGACATCCTTCTGGTTGACGATATCCAGTTTGTAGCCGGAAAGGAGCGGACCCAGGAAGAATTTTTCCATACCTTCAATGAGCTTCACCGCACCGGCCGTCAGATTGTCCTCGCCTCCGACCGGCCGCCCAAGGACATTAAAACGCTGGAAGAACGGCTCCGCACCCGGTTTGAAAGCGGCCTGATTACCGATATTTCCACTCCGGATTTTGAGACGAGGATTGCTATTATCCGCCGGAAAGCTGAGCTGCTCGATATCGAAATTCCCGACGAAGTAGCGGAATTTATTGCAAACAGGCTTAAAAATAATATCCGCCAGCTGGAAGGCGCTGTTAAAAAAATTAAGGCCTATAAGCTCCTGGCGGGATCTAACCCATCCATTACGGTAGCGCAGCACGTTATCAAGGATATTTTGACGGACACCCAGCCTGTCCCGGTCACGATCAAACGGATCATCTCCGAAGTGGGGCGCACTTACGGTATCTCCCCTGAAGATATTGAAGGGCCTATGCGTACAACGCCAATTTCAAATGCGCGGAAGGTAGCCATCTACGTTGTGCGGGAGATCACCCAGCTCCCCTTACAGGAGATCGGCGCCAAATTCAATAACCGCGACCATTCCACCATTGTTTATGCCCTCAAGGATGTGGAAAAAAATATGAAAAAAGATTCCCATTATAAAGGAATTGTTGAGGACATTATTAAAAATATCCGTGATAACTAATTTTTCAACAAAACGCGCTTTCTTTTTTTCCACAGTAAAAATAAGAGTTCTTTTACACCGGTTCTTTTTCCACAAGTTTTTCCTTCTTTTTTTCACTTTCAACAGCCGCTTTTTCACCATTTTCAAACAAGACTTTTTTCCTTCAACAGCTTGAACAATTTCCCGACAGGGTTTTCCCTGTTCCGCAAAGGGAAAAAATCCAGTAAGATTCGACGTTAAACGCCTGTTTTAACAATTCAACCGCCTCTAATACTATGACTACAATAAATTATAAAAAAGAAGAATGATTTATATAAAAAAATGATTTATTTTATTCTATGGCAGTAATTTTAAATTTATGACTATTAGAAATAAAAAAGACAGAGGTGTCTTCTATGAAATTTGCCTGTAATTTAAAAATTTTGAGCGAAGCAGTCAACAACGTATCGCTCGCAGTCTCCAGCCGTACCAATCTGCAAGCGCTGGAGGGAATTTTACTCGACTGCGACGGGAATACGCTCACGTTAACGGGATATAACTTGGAGCTTGGGATTATCAAATCAATTGAAATTGAAAACGGCTCCGTTGGGAGAATTATATTAAACGCTAAAATTTTCGGTGATATTCTGCGTAAAATGCCGGCAGAGGAAATTGTCATTGACACGGATGACAAATTCCTGACCATCATACGGGGCGGCGACGCTGAATTTACCATCCTCGGCACATCGGCGGAGGAATACCCGGATATTCCTACCATTGACGATGAAAATGGTTTTACCATGCTGCAGCCCCTTTTAAAAAACATGATTTCCCAAACTCTTTTCGCGATTGCACAGAATGAAAACACCCCGGTTCATACCGGTTCTCTCTTTGAATTGAGGGATGGCGTTCTGAATGTGGTTTCAGTGGATGGTTACCGGCTGGCCCTGCGGACTGAGACACTAAAAGAAGACCAGGAGTTTCATTTTGTTGTGCCGGGGAAAACCCTCAATGAAGTTGCAAAGCTTCTAAAAGAGGAAGAAGATGAGATGGTTTTTATCAAAGTAAGCCGGAAACATATTATTTTTGAAATTTCGGGCTACCAAATTATTTCCCGCCTTTTAGAAGGGGAATTTCTTGATTACCGCTCGGCAATCAGCGGGGGCTGCAAGACAAAGATCAAACTCAGCACCCGCGAATTTGCAAATAGCCTTGACCGCGCGTCTATTATTATTACAGACAGGATTAAAAGCCCGATTACTGCCAAGATGGAAAACGGCCACATCACCGTTTCCTGTATGACCTCCCTTGGCAAGGTTGTGGATAATGTCCCTGCTGAAATTGAGGGAGAGGATGTCACCATCGGCTTCAACCACAAATATATGGCGGACGCTCTCCGTGCTACCGGAACTGACGAGGTCATTTTGCAGATCAACGGGCCTTTTGCACCAATGCGGCTGGTGCCGCTTTCCGGAGATCAGTTTACTTTCCTGGTTCTGCCGGTGCGGCTGAAAACCGAATAAATGAAATGAAAAAGGGTGGACCATGAAAAAAGAAATTGTGAGAATCCGCACCGAACTGATTAAGCTTGATCAGCTTCTGAAATTCGCGGGAATCGCGGAAACAGGCGGTATGGCCAAAGAAATGATTCTGGAGGGGGAAGTTTTCCTCAATGGAGAACCCTGTGAAATACGGGGAAAAAAGGTTTATCCTGGCGATCAGGTAACGGTTGGGGATATTTGTTATCAAGTAGAAAAAGATGAAAGTTAACGAGCTGGCAACCCAGAATTTTAGGAACCTTGAGGATTTTTCCTTTAAAGCAGACCCGGAAATCAATGTTGTTTTTGGAAATAACGCTCAGGGAAAAACAAATTTGATGGAAGCGCTTTGGCTTTTTACCGGAAACCGCAGTTTCCGCGGAGCAAGGGAAGCTGAAATGATTGCATTTGGCAAGGAAAACGCCCGGCTGAATGTAAAATTTGACTGCGGCGGGCGGGAACAAACGGCCCAGCTGATGCTGGGGGAACGGAAAAAGCACTTTCTTAACCAGGTGCCGGTCAAAACCCCTTCAGAATTTGCAGGGCGGTACTATGCAGTGGTCTTTTCCCCGTCTGATTTATCTTTTGTGAAAGATGGGCCGGAAAAGCGCCGCCGTTTTCTTGATATTGCAATTTCTCAGCTCAAACCGGTTTATCAAAAATATCTGAATCAGTATAACCGCGTTTTGATCCAGCGCAACGCCCTCCTCAAGGATTTATATTATCGCCCTTCCCTGGAAACGACAGTGGAGCTTTGGGATTTGCAGCTCGCAAAGCTTGGGACGATCCTCACCAGCTTCCGGGTGGATTACCTCAAAAAGCTCAACGCCTTTGCCGGAAAAATTTACGAAGGGATTTCAAGCGGTGAAGAGCAGGCAGAATTTTTATACCGCTCGACCGTTTTTCCGAAAGAATTTGGGATGGCCGGGTATACCGATGAAACGATAGATGAGTATGTAAAGGCTTTAGCGGCAAGCCGGGAAGAAGACAAAAAGTTCGGGTCGACCTCTGTTGGCATCCACCGGGACGATATTGAAATCATGATCAATTCTCTGCCCGCGCGGCAGTATGGTTCCCAGGGACAGCAGAGGAGCTGTGTGCTCGCCCTCAAGCTGGGTGAAAGCGAGCTGCTCCGCCATGTGACGGGGGAAAGCCCGGTGATGCTTCTTGACGACGTCATGAGCGAACTGGACCCAACCCGGCAGGATTATATCTTGAATCATCTGGAAAATCAGCAGGTTTTCATTACCTGCTGTGATATATCAAATACGCTTCGATTAAAAAGTGGAAGCATATACAAAGTAGAACAAGGAAAAGTTGAAAAAATGCCATAAAAGGGGGAATTTCGTGTATCTTCATCTTGGACAGGACGTTGTGGTCAATTCCGACGACGTTATCGGTATCTTTGATATGGAGAACACCTCCACTTCCCGTTTTACCAAGGAATTCCTGCGCCAGGCCAACAAAGAAATTAAGATTGTAACGGTGAGCTATGAAATGCCGAAAAGCTATATCCTTTGCGGGCGGGACGGAGAATTAACCCTTTATATTTCGCAGATATCACCCGCGACCCTGCGCAAACGGGCTTCAAAGTTTCTGGAAGAATAAAAAGACCCTTTCAAATAGTCGAATGGAGGATTTTATTTTGGATAATAAACCAATTGGCGGCAATCAGTACGACGAAAATCAAATACAGGTACTGGAAGGGCTGGAAGCTGTCCGGAAAAGGCCGGGTATGTATATTGGTTCAACCGGGCCGCGCGGCCTTCATCACCTGGTCTATGAAATTGTAGATAACGCAATTGATGAGGCGCTGGCCGGTTTCTGTACTGAAATTCAGGTGGAAATTTTGCCGGGCGACGTAATCCGGGTAACGGACAATGGGCGTGGAATTCCTACCGGTATCCACCCAAAAGAAGGAATTTCGGCGGCGACTGTCGTTTATACCATTCTCCATGCCGGTGGTAAATTCGGCGGCGGCGGGTATAAAGTAGCGGGCGGTCTGCACGGCGTTGGAGCTTCTGTTGTTAACGCATTGAGTGAATGGCTGGAACTGACGGTTTATGATGGTGAAAATATCCATTTCCAGCGGTTCGAGCGCGGTCACTACAAGGAAGAAATGAAGGTGACCGGTAAAACGGACCGAACAGGTACATCCGTTGCGTTTAAGCCGGATTATGAAATATTCGAGCAGCTGAATTTTGATTATGAAATTCTTCTGAACCGGCTGCGGGAGCAGGCTTTCTTAAATGCCGGCATCCGGATCGTACTCGAAGATAAACGCGGAACAGAACCGGTACAGGAGATCCTCCATTACGAAGGCGGTATTAAGAGTTTTGTCGAGCACATCCATAAGCGCCGCGCGTTGGAGCCGCTTCACGAAGAGGTCATCTATCTTTCCAACGTGAAAGACGACATGGCCGCCGAGGTGGCGATGCAGTATAACGACAGCTATAATGAGCTGATCCTCTCCTTTGCGAACAATATCCATACCACAGAGGGCGGCTTCCATGAAATTGGCTTTAAAAACGCCCTGACCCGTGTTTTTAACGATTATGGCCACCGGTTTAAGCTTTTGAAGGATGACGAAAAGCTGAGCGGCGAGGATGTCCGCGAGGGGCTGACCGCAATTATCAGCGTCAAGCTGACAAACTGTGAGTTTGAAGGCCAGACCAAGACAAAGCTCGGCAATACCGAGGTCCGCCCTCTGGTTGAGGGGCTGGTTTCTGAAAGACTGATGACCTATCTTGAGGAAAACCCGGCGGTTGCCCGGGCAATCTTTGACAAAGCGATTACCGCCCAGCGCGCAAGGGAAGCGGCAAGGCGGGCACGGGAGCTCACCCGCCGCAAATCGGCGCTGGAGACGGCGTCCCTCCCGGGCAAGCTTGCCGACTGCCAGGAAAAAAATATTGACGTCACTGAAATTTATATTGTCGAGGGCGACTCGGCGGGCGGCTCCGCAAAACAGGGGCGCGACCGCCGCTTCCAGGCGATCCTCCCCCTTTGGGGCAAAATGCTCAACGTGGAAAAGGCCCGGATTGACCGCGTTTACGGCAACGATAAGCTCACCCCGGTTATCACGGCGCTTGGAACCGGGATTGGCGATGAGTTTGACATTACAAAGCTCCGCTACGGCAAGGTTATTATTATGGCCGATGCCGACGTCGACGGCAGCCATATCCGTACCTTGCTTCTGACTTTCTTTTTCCGTTTCATGCGCCCGCTGATTGAGGAAGGGCATATCTACATTGCCCAGCCTCCCCTTTATAAGCTGAGCAGGAGCAAAAACGTACGGTATGCTTATACCGAAGAGGAACGTGACCAGTATATTCTGGAACTCAAGGGCGACAATCCCGACGCAAAGGTTGAAATTCAGCAGTACAAGGGCCTTGGCGAAATGGATCCGGAGCAGCTTTGGGAAACGACGATGAGCCCCGAGCACCGGACGATCATCAAGGTGGAAATGGAAGACGCCGTGGCCGCGGATGAAATTTTTACCACTCTGATGGGCGATAAGGTTCAGCCCCGCCGCGAATTTATTGAGAAAAACGCCCGGTATGTCATGAACCTGGATATATAATCTGCATTTAGTTTTGAAAACGGCGAGTTGAAATAAGAGTTAGAAACGGAGAACTTGAGCATGATCTTTGAGAAAAAAAAGGAAATCCCGCAGGATGAACGGGCGGCTCTCCGCGCAGAACAGATGGACGGAGTGCCCGAGAGGGATAAATATGAAGAGGCCAATCCGTTTGAGGGGAAAGACGGGGTTGAAATCTCTTACAACCTCCGGGCGGACGAGGTAAAAAAATGCCTGCTGCTGTTGCAGAAAGAGCAGATTTTTAAACGGAACTATATCTATACGGCTGTTCTGGCGGTAATTTTTATCCTCTACCTGATTACTGTCATTCAGAACCCCACCTATACCATGGGGATGTTCATGCTGGCCCTCAGCGCCGGCGTTATCGTCCTGATCTGGATGATGGCCTGGCGGTACCGCAGTTCACAGGCAAAGGCCGTTTCTTCCGTCACAGAGGATTTTAATATGACAGTCTATGATACGGGGATTCTGGTTCATCAGGAAAACGGCGATTTCCGTGCGCTTTTTTCGGAACCAAAATTCCGTGTGCGGGAACTGGACGATGCGTTTTTGCTCGACTTAAACCGCCAGCGGGTTTATGTTCTTCCCAAGCGTTGTATGGACGAAGGCCAGATTGCGGCGTTGCGGCAGTATTTCTCCGGAAATATGGTTTAGGATAAAAAGAAATAAAAGGAATTGCCAGAGTTGAACGGAAAGAAAACAAGGTAGGGTGAATCTATTTTGATTAATGATTATTCAAGGGTAATCCAGCGGGATATTGAAAAAGAGATGCGGAAGTCCTTTTTGGATTACTCCATGTCGGTTATTGTCTCCCGTGCGCTTCCCGACGTCCGCGACGGCTTAAAACCGGTTCACCGCCGGATTCTCTACACCCTGTACGAGAACGGCATCACACCGGAGAAGCCGTACCGCAAATGCGCCGATACCGTTGGTTCGGTTCTCGGCCGGTACCATCCGCACGGTGACGCTTCGGTTTACGACGCGCTGGTCCGGCTGGCGCAGGACTTTTCCCTGCGCTACCCGCTGGTGGACGGGCACGGGAACTTTGGCTCAGTCGACGGCGACCCGGCTGCCGCCTACCGGTATACCGAGGCCAAGATGAGCAAAATCTCTCTTGATATGCTCACCGATATTGAAAAAGAAACGGTAGACTTCGCGCCGAACTATGACGCCCGTCTCAAAGAGCCTGTTGTGCTGCCCAGCCGGTTCCCGAATGTACTGGTAAACGGCTCCACCGGCATCGCGGTCGGGATGGCGACCAACATCCCTCCGCACAATATGACAGAAGTCATTGACGCCATCGACCTTTTGATTGACGACCCGGACGCGACCCTCGACCAGATTATGGAACATATCAAAGGGCCCGACTTCCCCACCGGCGGCATCATTATGGGCCGGAGCGGGATCCGGGCGGCTTATGCTACGGGACGGGGTAAAATAATCCTCCGTGCAAGGGCTGAAATACAGGAAATGAAAAACGGCCGGTTCCGGATTGCGGTGACTGAGATTCCGTATATGGTTAATAAGGCCCGGCTGATTGAATCGATTGCGAACCTCGTCAAAGAAAAACGGATCGAGGGGATTTCCGACCTGCGGGACGAATCCGACCGAGACGGTATGCATTTTGTCATCGAGCTCAAGCGGGACGCAAACCCCCAGATTGTGTTAAACCAGCTTTATTCCTTTACCCAGATGCAGGAAACCGTGGGCGTCATTATGCTCGCCCTGCACGATGGACAGCCCAAGGTGATGAATCTCAAGGAAATTCTTGGGCACTACATTGAGTTCCAGGCTGATATTATCCGCAGGCGGACTGAATACGACCTGCGGAAAGCAAAGGAACGGGAACATATTCTGGAAGGCCTTAAAATTGCCCTTGATTTTATTGACGAGGTCATTAAAATCCTCCGCAATTCAAAGTCGATCCCCGAAGGGAAAGCGGAATTGATTGAGCGGTTTGGTTTGGACGACATTCAGGCGACCGCTATTGTCCAGATGCGTTTGGGACAGCTGACCGGGCTGGAACGGAGCAAAATTGAAGAGGAATTGGCGGCGCTTCTTGAAAAAATTGCCGATTTTGAAGATATCCTCGCAAATTACAGCCGGGTTCTCGCAATCATCAAGAGCGAAATTGAGCAGATCAAGAAAAAGTTTGGAGACGACCGCCGGACCGAGATTATGTCGGTTAGCGGCGAGGTCGATATCGAGGATCTGATCCCTGTTGAGGAGTGCGTAGTCACCTTAACCCATTACGGCTATATCAAACGCCAGCCGATGGATGTTTATAAGAGCCAGAAGCGGGGCGGCCGCGGCGTTTCGGGGATGAAGCAGCGGGATGAGGACTTTGTGGAGGAGCTGTTCATCTGCTCAAGCCACGACAACGTCCTTTTCCTCACCGACAAAGGCCGGATGTACAAGCTCAAATGCTATGAAATTCCGGAGGGCTCCAAGGCTTCCCGTGGAACGAATATGGTCAACCTTCTCCAGCTGGAGGGGGATGAAAAGGTAACCGCAATGATCCAGGGCGGCGATTTTGAAGAGGATAAGTTCCTCGTCATGGTTACCCGGGGCGGTACAATTAAACGGACACAGCTCTCCGCTTATAAGAATATCCGTAAAAGCGGGCTGATCGCCATTACTTTGCAGGAGGGCGACGAACTCGCCTGGGTGCGGGTGACCACCGGTTCCTCCGAGCTGATTATTGCTACCAGAATGGGTATGGCAATCCGGATTGAGGAAAAAACCATCCGCCCGCTCTCCCGTTCGGCCATGGGCGTGCGCGCCATCAAGCTGCGGGAAGGCGACGAGGTCGTCGGGATGGCCAGACTGCGCGAGGGTGCAACGGTGATGACCGTCACCGACCGCGGACAGGGCCGCCGGAGTGAAATTTCCGATTACCGTGTTCAGGGGCGGGGCGGTTATGGTTCCATCAATTACAAGGTTAATGACCTCAAGGGTTATGTCTGTGGTATCAAAGTCGTGGATGAGACCGACGATATTATTTTGATTTCGAATGACGGCGTTATCATCCGGATGCACGTCTCCGACGTCAACGTTATGTCCCGGTATGCATCCGGCGTGCGGGTCATGCGGCTTTCTGAAGACGCGAGGGTGGTAACGTTTGCCCGTGCGGAGCGGGATGATGAGGCGGAAACGGAAACAATAGACGCGGCCGATCTTGAACAGGCGCAGGCAGAGGCCAAAGAGGCAGAAACAGCAGCTGCGGCTGAACCGGAACTTCCTGAAGAGTAAAATTCGGCGGAAGACAAATAAAGTTTCAACGCTTTGTCTGTGAATGGTTGAAAAATCCGGCTTTTCTGCCGGATTTTTTCATAAAAAGCCAAAAAGGAGAGGGTAGCATGGAATGTAAGCACTGCGGCGCTTCCTTTGAAGGGGATATCTGCCCTTACTGCCGCTGTAAGGCGGAAAAGCCGGAAGCTTATGCAGAAGAAAGGGATTTTAGTGAACTGAAAAAGAACAGAGAATATAGTCAGACAAAGATAAATCCTCCGGTGAATGATAAAAAAGTACAAAGTATTGCTTTTATTCTGGTTTTGGTTGTTGGTAGTGTTGTTCTGCTGGGGATAGTTATGACAATTATATCCATGTTAACTTTTGCAAATAATGTGTTTTCCAACGGTATTTTCACATTTTAAAAGAGCGTTGTAGAAATTAAGATGATTTGTCATTCTCAGTACATGAAAAAACAAAGCCGGCAGGGCATCCTGCCGGCTTTGCTGTATTAATTTTGGAAGAAAATCATCTTAACAATAAAGTAAGAAAGACAAAATATTATACATATCTTGCTATTTGAAAAAAGGATTACTATAATAAAAATACAAATAAATAAATTGATAAAGGAGAAATTTTCATGGTATGTCAAAAATGTGGTACATCCTTTGAAGGCGCGTTCTGTCCTAACTGTGGTACTAAAGCAGACAATGTTCAGCCGGGAGGGATTGTGCGGCTGCCAAACCAGCAGGGTTCTTTTTCGCAGCCTCCGGTGCCGCCGCAGCCCTTCGTGCCGCCTCAACCTCCTAAAAAGAATTTCCCGGTCTGGGCTATTGTTTTGATCTGTGTAGGCGGCGGTCTCCTGCTGGCGTTGATCATAGGGATCGCGTCCGTTTTTACTTTTGCAAATAGTGTGATTGGTGACGATATGTCCGCATATGAGAGCGTTCTTGACGATTTAGACGTTTTAGATGATTCTGATAATTCGTCATCCACAGTACCTGTTACAACAGAGCCGGTTCAGGTATACGACGACGAAAATGTCACCATCTGGTTCGACAGCGTTGTCAGCCGGGGCGTTCAGTTTATTGTGGAGAATAAAACCGATAAAAATATCACCATTCAGGCTGACAGCGTTTCCGTCAACCGGAGAAGTGTAGGCGATATCATCATGAGCGATGATGTTGCCCCTCAGAGTAAAGGCAAGGTCGTTGCCAAATGTGACATCGAACAGCAGGATGTTTACCGTGTCAGCGGGGAGCTGAGGATCGTTGACTTCAAAAGCCTGAGCGGTACTTATAATGCGACCTTTGTAGATGTGGAGGTCGCAGAAAACGCAAGCCTTCCTACCCTTTCCGAAATGAAGATGGAAGGAACTGAGGTATATAAGGATGAAAACGTTGTTATCAACTACAAGGGCCTGAACAAGAACGGCGTTGTCTTTGAGGTCAAGAACCTCACGGATAAAAATATCACCATCCAGGCTGACAGCGTTTCCGTTAATAAGGTCAGCATGGGAGATATCATTATGAGTGACGATGTGGCTCCCCAGAGTATTGGAGAGGTCGTTGCGAAATGTGATGTTGATGCAAAAGAAACGGTGACATCTGTTGGCGGACAGCTGCGGGTCATCGACTTTTCAAGCAAGAATCTTACAAGCTATGATGCAGCGTTTTCAAATATAACGGTAGCAGCTAACTAATTGTAGAAAAACAAAACCGGTCGAATTTTTTGGCTGGTTTTGTTTTTTATAACTCCCCTTTTTGTTTGACAACCAATCCGCCGGACATTATAATGGGTCATAGAATGAAAGCAGTTTTCCCACTGATGGGAAGGCGTTACGGAAGGAATGAACGCAGAATGAAATTTACCACAATTGACGGCGTCAAAGTATCGCAGCTCGCGTTGGGCTGCATGACGTTCTACTCCCCTCTTTCCATAGAAGATTCAGAATACAGTATGGACTATGCGCTGGAGAAAGGGGTAAACCTGTTTGATACCGCCCGTGTTTACGGCGCTTGGCACGACGTGCCGAACGCGATGGGGCTCTGCGAGCGTGTAATGGGTGATTACATGGAAAAGCGGGGCAACCGGCACGAAATTGTGCTGGCGACTAAAGGCTGCCATCCCCCGTTTGACAACATGACCGCGAACCGTTTAACCCCCGAGGATATTGAATTTGACCTGAACGAGAGTTTGAAAAACCTGAAGACTGATTATACCGATGTCTGGTTCCTCCACCGGGACCACCCGGACTGCGACCTGTTCGAACTGATGAAAGCGTTGGACAAACAGGTTAAGGCGGGAAAAATCCGGGTTTTGGGGGCTTCGAACTGGAGTATGGAGCGGATCCGCGAAGCGAATGCAATTGCTGAAGAAAACGGTTTTACCCCGTTCAAGGTGAGCCAGATTGAGTGGAGCATGGCCTACCTGGAAAAAAGCCACCTTGCCGATCCAACCACCTTGGTCATGGATGAAACTGAGCTTGACGAATATAAAAAAGGCGATATTGCGCTGATGCTTTTTTCCTCCCAGTCCCGCGGCTTTTTCCAAAAAGCGCTGGCGGCGGGCGGTTTTAAAGCGCTGCGGCAGAAAGAGATAGAGGACGGATGGTATGACGACCCGAATGCGCTGACCCGCAAGTACGACTACCCCTGCAATATTGAGCGGATTGAACGGGTGAAAGAGCTCTGCGCCCTTTATAAAGTAGACGCGGCGGCAATTGGTCTTGCATATCTCACCAGCCGGACTGAATTTGCCCCTATCCCGATTTTGGGCTATTCCAAGTTGGAACAGCTCAAGGAATCCCTGGCTCATCCCGATCTCCAGCTCACCCCTTACCAGATCCGGGAAATACTGGGCGGGAAAGCGCTGTAAGGAAAATAAATGAAAAAGGTAGGAGAAAAATATGATGAATCCAGTCGCAGGGCCCAGAAGCCCCAAAAGCAAAACAACCGCACTCTGCCTTGCCGTGCTGTTGGGCACTTTCGGGGTCGACCGGTTTTATCTTGGCAAGATCGGCACCGGTATTTTAAAGTGCCTGACCCTCGGCGGGCTTGGATTTTGGTATATCTACGACTTGACCTGTATTGCCCTGGACAGCGCGACTGATAAGCAAGGGCGTATTGTTCGGTAATTATCAGTGATTTCGGCGGCATATGATAATGTGAAAAATCTTCAAGAGCGTACGGAAGGTTCATTTTAAAAACTTTAAATTAGGAGGGTTATCATGGAAAACAGAATTGAATATATGCGTCCGGATCAAATACTTGCAGAGCAGAAGAGAAACAATATTGTATACCAGGTGTTTGCCCCATTGGAGTGGCACAGCCCTTCTATGCCGATTGGCACCGACCCGCTTCTGGGGCAGGAGATTACCCGCCGTGCGGCTAAAAAGACCGGCGGCGTAATTATGCCGACCTGTTTTATGGGGTGCGATTCTGAGCTCGACCCGGAGATGAAGGCGCAGATTATGAAACAGAGCGATAAATACGATGAAAATACCTACTGGCTCGGGATGGACCTGCCGGACAACTCAATGAAAAGCTATTATGTCCGCGATGAAGTCATGGGGATCGTGATTCGGGAACAGGTGCGCATGCTGGTGGAGCACGGCTATAAGCTGATTGTTCTGATGAATACCCACGGCGGCAAAGCACACCGTGAAGTTGCGAAACGGATTGCCAGGGAGACCAACCAGCAAACGGACGCAACTGTGATTGTACCTGAATTTTTTGCGACACTCGGGTACGAGGGGGAGCGGCTTGGGCACGCCAACACCGCCGAACATTCGATGATGATGGCGGTGACGGACAGTGTTGATTTGAGCAAGCTGCCCCCGCTGCCGGAAAAACTGGCCTACTGTGATGTGGGGATGCTTGAGGGCAGCGACGGGGACGGTTATGTACAGGACGACCCGCGGATTAACGCAAGCGCGGAACTCGGCGACCGTTACTATGAGGCAATGAGCGAAGCCGTTGCAAAACAGGTGTTTGAGGCGCTGAAAAAGTAGCCGCCTGTTAGTTTGAAGGGAAACTTCCGGCTGTGCCTGTTTTTCAGCCGGCGGCAGTGGATGTCAGGGGGATATGGATGCTGACTATTTTTAACCGTGCGGAACTTACCGTCACCTTTTCAGCGGCGGAGCAGGAGCGGATACGGGGCCTGCTCACCCAAAATGGAATACCGTCTTCAGTCAAGGTTGTGAACCGGAACAGCCCCTCAGTTTTGAGCGATACACGGGCAAGGACCGGAACGGCGGGGCAGAACCTGCAAACCGCTTATGAGTATATCGTTTATGTCCATAAAAAGGATTATGAAAAAGCGGCGGGGCTGTGCGGCGTGGGAAAAATTAGGTAAAACACTGCCGTGAAAATGGCGGTCTAAACCAAAAGCCGATTCTGTTTTCCTTGATCGGAGTAAAAAGGAATGGATATTTAAATAAAAAAACTCAGTTTGGAAGATCGAGCGGGTATCTATGATATGCTTCAGGAAATTCCGGTTGAGAAAAATGGTTTTCTAAATCCCTTGGAACAAATACCGTTAAGGAAAACAAAAAACAACCGCTTCAGAACCATACGGTTCTGAAGCGGTTGTTTCATTTCTTACAATTATACCAGCCGGCAGGCCTTTTTAAGGGTATCAACCAGCTCGTAGAGCCAGTCCTTGATTTCCTCTGTGTCAGGATGTTCCATCCGGCGGTAGGCCGCTACTTTGG
>CACXEO010000104.1 GCA_902766785.1 Oscillospiraceae bacterium
ACAGCGTTTTTCCACCCGTGTAACAAAAAATACACACTGAATATTTGCGCCGCTTTCGGCGTGTCTGAATACTATTTTTTATAAACCCCGTATTCCTTTTCCAGCCACTCAATTGCCGCCGCCAGCCCATCGGCGGAAAATTCAAATATATTTTGGCTTTTGATCTCACTTTTTCCATAGCACAGCATGCCGTACCAAACTGCGACGGCAAGCTTATCCTCTTCGCCGGCTATTCGGAAGTTGAACTCCCCCTTGCTCCCGGTAAAAACGTTCCCGCTTTTAAAATAATTGAACTTTGCAATATCAAATAACATTTCACTGCTTCCTCTCTAAATGGGATAACTATTATAATTGTAGCAGATTGTTGAAAAATAGGCAATTGCGCCTGATGGTTCTCTTGACAATATAAGCCTGGTAATTGTATGATGAAACTGTCTACAAATTATAAATATGGGGTGTGAATATGGACAAAATAATCTGCAATCCGTTAAACCTTGAATATCAGTTTCGCAACCTCTCCGGCAGTGGGCAGGCTTTCCGTTCCTGTGCTGACCCGTCCCTTGTACTGTTTAAAGGCAGGTATTTTTTATTTTCTTCTACAAAAGGGTTTTATTATTCAGATGATCTGTATTCGTGGACGTTTGTGAGCGGCGAGAATCTGCCGGTTCAGTTCGGTGCTCCCGATATCCGCGAGGTGGACGGCTGGTTGTACCAGTGTGCTTCTGACAATAAAGAGCCTTGTCCGATCTACCGGACAAAAGCCCCGCTTTCAGGTGAGTTTGAAGAGGTATCCCGCCCCTTTATTTTCTGGGATCCGAATATGTTTGAGGATGACGACGGGCGGGTTTACCTTTATTGGGGATGCTCCAATAAATTGCCGATCTACGGCGTTGAAATGGACAAAGAAACCATGATGCCGATCGGCGATCGGGTTGAATTGATTTTTGGGCATCCGGAAAAGTATGGCTGGGAGCGCAACGCGCCGGATAATAATCTCGAAAAGGGGTTTCTCTTCCCCGGGGAAGTATCGGCCGAGCCGCTGGGGGACCCAAGCCCGTGGATTGAAGGCCCATGGATGACAAAGCACGGCGGGAAATATTATTTGCAGTACGCCGGTCCTGCAACAGAGCTGAATGTTTATTCAAATGGGGTTTATGTGAGCGACACCCCGCTCGGCCCGTTTACGTATGAAATCAACAACCCGATGTCGACAAAACCGGGCGGCTTTATCCCGTCTGCAGGCCATGGGAGTACTCTGCAGGATCAATACGGGAACTGGTGGCATATCGCTTCGATGCTGATCGGCGTGAACAACGCGTTTGAGCGCCGCGTTGGAATATTTCCCGCCGGTTTCGACGACGATGGGGTGATGTTCTGCAACAACCATTTCGGCGACTATCCAATGCTGCTTCCCGACCATAAAATGGATCCGCTGAAAGACAGCTTTCCCGGTTGGATGCTTTTGTCGTACAAAAAGGCTGTGACGGCGTCTTCGGCTCTTCCGGGCTTTCCCGCTGAAAATATTGCGGATGAAAACATTCGCACTTATTGGGCCGCCGCCGCGCGTAGGCGGGGCGAATATATCGTCATGGACCTTGGGGGAGTTGTCAGCGTAAACGCAGTGCAGCTCAACTTTATGGAACATAACCTAGCTGAACTGCTGACGGTTCCGGGCAACCGGCTGGGAGATTTAGAAAGGGAGAAAGTGGAGCATCCGAAACTGCGCTGGCTCCTTGAAGGCTCACAGGACGGTGAAAATTGGGAAATCCTTTGTGACAAACGGACGGCAGAAACAAGCCTTACCCATGATTTTATCTGCTTTGACGCGGCAAAAAAGCTGCGGTATATTAAGCTGACCGGTTTTGAAATGCCGTTTGGGAGCAACCTTGCCCTCAGTGGGATGCGGGTCTTTGGCAATGCCGGCGGAAATGCACCCGGGCCAGTTCAAAACGTGAAAACAGAGCGTTTTGAGCCAATGTCTGTGAACATCGCCTGGGATGCCGTTCCTGGAGCGGATGGATATAATGTCTGCTGGGGAACAAGCCCTGAAAAGCTCTACAACAGCTGGATGGTGTACGGGCAGAATGAATTGACGCTGCGAATGCTGACAGAGGGGGTTGATTATTTTGTCTCCGTTGACGCTTTTAACGGCAGCGGGATTACAAAAGGCTCCTGCGTTGCGGTTAAATCATGCTGAATCAAACAAAAAACGGTGGCGTTCACGCAACTTGTTATAAGGATTTCTTTGCGTGAGACGGTGTCTTGGGAGTAGGACGGACAGTTTAGGCTGTCCGTCCTTTCCTTTTATCCCGCGTGTTCTACGGGCTGCACGGTCAGGTTGCCGATATATCTGAAATAGATATCAATTTGTTGCTCAGCTGTTTTTGCCCACTTTTCTGTACGTTCGTGGATAACTATCTTCTGCACGAAGGTTCGCAGGACTTCAACGGTCAGTTCTTGCAGATCGGTATATTTATTTGCGATTGCAACAAACCGTTCTACATTAGTGGAGGCCGCTTTTAGATCCTCTATCTTCTTTTGGAGTGCAGGAATCCGTTCCTGAATCTCTCTTTGTTCAATGTTGTAACCGTCAGATAACATACGAAACTGTTCGTTGGTTACCTTGCCGAGCACATTGTCCTCATACAGCCGTTTAAATAATGCGTTCAGCTCTGCGTTCCTTTTTTCAAGTCTGCCGAGTTCGCTGATCTTACTGTTAAGTTCTCTCCTGTTTTCGGAGGAACTTTTTTTGTTTATATACTCGACGAATTCTTTGGTTTTTGTTCGAGCATAATAGGTTGCTTTGCGTATCTCTTCAAGGACGATTTCGTCCAAGGCGACTTCTCGGATTCGGTGGGCGGTGCATAATTCTTCGCCGTTGTGTTTGCGGTATCTGCTGCAGATAAAGTTATATGTTTCGGGGGTTATGGATTTCCCTCGCACAAAGTATAACTTTGAACCGCAGTCAGCGCAATATAACAGTCCGCTGTATTTGTCGATCTCACCCATGTTGTTGCGACGGCGTTTACCTTCACGTACTTTTTGCACCGCATCCCACGTTTCTTTATCAATGATTGCTTCATGGGTGTTTTCGAATCGGTACTGTTCGCTTTCCGGCACTTCTATGACACGCTTATCCTTGAAGGAGACTACTCTTGTCCTACAATTAATCGTGTGACCGAGATAAATCTCATTTTTCAAGATATCGGATATCGTTTGCGAAGTCCAATTGTATGGTGTGTCTGTGTCGGTAACGGCACCGTATACACCGTCTGTTTGGTATCGGTAAAATGTTGGCTTAAAAATCTTTTTATCACGAAGAATATTACCGATATTTTTGGGGCCGATACCTTTTGCACACAGTTCAAATATCATTTGGATGATCGGTGCAGTTTCTTCGTTCACGAGCAAGTGTCCTTTGACATCGGGATCGCGCTTGTAACCGTATGGGACGGAAGTTCCGACCCTTTCGCCACGCTCGGCTTTGGCTTTAATAACCGCACGAATTTTTTTGCTTGTATCCCTTGCGAACCATTCGTTGAACAGATTCTTGAAGGGTGCCAGTTCATTGCCTTCGCTATACAACGAATCGTAATTATCGTTAATGGCAATGTACCGCACATCCCAACGGGGAAACAGTATTTCAGTGTAGTTACCGACCTCAATATAGTTTCTGCCGAGACGGGATAGGTCTTTGGTGATCAAGGTCTTGACCCTGCCTTTTTCCATAAGTTCAAGCAGTCGCTGAAAATCGGGACGGTTAAAACTGACACCTGAATATCCGTCATCTACAAACACCTGAATATTGGTGAAGCCGTTTTCCTCTGCGTACTTGGTGAGTATCGCTTTTTGATTTACGATGCTGTCGCTATCGCCCTTGTTCTCATCTTCCTGAGAGAGTCTGCAATATAATGCTGTAATTTGTTCATTCAATAGTATAAATCTTCGAGTGTCGTCATGTGCGTTGCACCTCCTTTTTGCAACACAAACACATATCACAACACTTTTCATAAGTCCAGAGAAATATAAAAATAAAGGCGATGTTTATCGCATCGCCTTTAAAAACTATTTAAGTTTTGAAATTATAAAGTCGTAATTATCCGCCTTATGCGGTAGGGTGCAATCAGAACAGTCCTTTACTCCTTTTTGGGTGAATGTATAATTACCTCCGCAATCCTCTAAATGATATAACGGGCAGTAGCAAAACAAACAGTTAAAACCATCGGTATCGGCCATCTTATGACACGGAAATTTATCACATTCAAAGTTTCTAAAAAATGAGGATGAATTTTTCACTGTGCTGTTTCACACCCTTTCTTAATCATAAACGTACATACTGAAAAACGGAAATGCGCCCTCTTTATAATCATGGACCATACCGCATTTCTCTGCTAAGTCTTTGACGTAAATACAGTAAGCGGACATACAAGAATACTGTTTGTTTGGAAACTTGCAGGGTTTTCCCTCTGTAATTAAACAAGGATTACACAAGGAGCACCCCGAAGCGCCAACCATAAAACCCATATGCCCTTCCTTTTCCATTTGTTCAATAACGCTTATCGTATAGGCATTATGTTTCTGCTTTGCGGATTTTATAAGGCTGCTATCCTTAAAATCATTGATATCCCAAACCGTTCTCAGCACCAAAGCGTGTTTATATTTTTGAACCCGC
>CACXEO010000105.1 GCA_902766785.1 Oscillospiraceae bacterium
ATAGAACCAGCGTAATTCACAGTAACGTGGCTTTCGACCGTGATAGGCTGTCCGGGGTCGTCGTCGGAACCACGCAGGTCATAAACATACATTCCTTCTGGAACATCTGCAGCGGTAAGGCGACTGTTGGAAAATAGACCGGACACATCGAAAATCTCAACCTCTTGATACTTGGGAGCATCCTTGGGTTCTTCGATTTTCTTATCGTTGTGCAGCTTGGAGTGGGCAATTTCGTGAACGACGGCAGAGACCGTCTGCACTTCACTCATACCTTCACGGATGGTAATACTTTGTTTATCCAGCGAGAAATAGCCGTCTGCTCCGTCGTGGATGGGGATAATCTCAATCGGTACAGGAGAGGAACGCCGTAAGGCTTCCATAAAGACCTCATAGTTCTGTACGTTGCCCTGCAGGTCGGAGGCGAGCTGCGGTAAGGGCTTTCCGTCAGTCTGCGACACGTCAAACACCGTGACGGGCTTGAACATCGGAATTTTAATTTCCTTTTCTTCCACGATTACTTTGCCGTCTGCATCAAGCATCGGCAGGTTCGTGTCGGGGTCTCGCTTTTCCTGTTCGATTTTCTTTTTGAAGGGTGTGGGAGCGATGATTTTGATGCCTTTTTCGCCCTTCATTACGTTACGCGCGAATTGGTCTCTCCATTTGTTGAAGCCTGCCACCAAAGTGGCGTCGGGCTTCTGCATATAGATGAGCATTGTGTTGTTCACGCTGTACTTGTGAAAACGGCTCATTGTACTGAGATATTCGGCATATTTGTCCGACTGAAACAGGTCCTCGATACCTCTTTCTATGCTGTCGGTGATGTCTTTTAGTCTCTCCTTGTTGGTTTGCTTTTCGTTCTCAGGCATAGACTTCTCCTTCCTTTATGCTTTTTGAATTACTCGCTTAAATTTCAACGGACTATTCTCGATATAGCGGTTGATGAGCATACTTTCTTCCTTGGTTTCTGCGTATGCGATAATAGCAATGGCCTTTACACTCCAATCACGGGTATAGGAATCCGTTGCCACATTGGTGATATGGTGCTCAGCAAGAAAGTCGCGGAATTGGTGCATAGTCTCCAAGTTGTCGGACATGATGACGTTCACAAAGGTGCGCTCCTTAGATAGACGGTTATTAAGTGCTACAGCAAGGCCGCAGCCAACACCGCTTGCTATGGATACAACGATGATGGCAAGGTCATTGTCGGTGGTAACGATGTTTTTGGTAATGCAGAAATAGATATAGTTGGATACCGCCAGAGCAGTACTGGCAAGCAGACAGCGGTTGCGCTGAACAAGGATTGTCTTAGCCGTACCAAGAGCATTGTCCAGCATCTTGGCAATGAACAGTACGGCAAGATGGGTAAAAGTTGTCATGGAGGGTCCTCCATTATCTTCAAAAAAAGCAGCCTCCGCACGGGCTTTTAGACCTCATACGGAGGCTCTGGTTAGATTGTTTTCTTTGTTCACACAGGCGGTTTGCGCCCGTCGAGTTTCGCTTTTTCTCTCAGAGCTTTCTTTCGGGCTTCGCTGAAGGGCTCGTGAATGATTACGCATTTCTTCGGTACGATATAGCTCACAGCACCCGGATGTTCCTTGCGTTCGGGATATATTTTGTCGGGATATTTCTTGTGAAGGCGTTTTAGCTTCTCTTTGAGCTTTTTATCATGGGTATAAACGCTTGATTTATCTGTCGCTTCGTTATAAAGGATGATCGTTTCGCGTTCCTTCGGCGTGAGTTTCATACGGGATTCTCCTTGCCAAAGTCAAGGGAATACATTGTCTTTGCACCATCATCGGTAAGCACGAGCGTTGCATCGTATGATCTTCCGGTCTTTTCAGAAAAGATTCCCTTAACGGGATATTTCCCATCCTTCAAAAGCGCTGAGACCATCTTCTTATTCAGCGTGATCTTCTTGGCAGAAAGAAACTTATTGTCTCGCCACAAACCAAATCGGCAATCACGCCGTTCACAGAAATAACCTTTTTTACTCTCGGTAACGTCTCCACTGCAGCGAGGGCTTTTTCCGATCACATCGCGCCCGGACGGGAACAGGACATCCGCGCCCTTGATAACCTTATAGGTCTTAATAAGCTCGTTGACCATCAGGCTGATCTCGGCCATAAAAGCATCGGCGGCATATTCGCCGCGTTCCACCATTTTGAGCTTGTTTTCCCATTCAGCGGTCAGCAAAGGAGACTGCAGCTGCTCGGGGAGAACTGTAATCAGAGACACACCGGTGCTGGCAGGAATAAGGTTGACGGTTTTCTTTGCTCTCTTTCTTTCCACGAAACCTGTGGCAATCAGTTTTTCAATGATACCGGCGCGTGTAGCAGGAGTGCCAAGACCCTTGCGTTCGACATCTTCC